>JAYVEE010000425.1:0-2467 GCA_043749005.1 Polaromonas sp.
ACGCTCAACCATGCTGCGTGTCTTTGCACTGCCAGATGGGCAGGGCTCCTGGCGCGTACTGCCGGGCGGTTTGGCGCGGCTGGCGGGCAAAAATGAAAACATTGCGTCCATGCAGCAGGGCGGCAGCAGTGCCGATGTCTGGGCGTTGGGGCAACCCGCCAAAGTTGATCCGGCATTTGATACATCCACCGTGAAACACCTCGAGCCCGCGCACAGCAGCAACGCATTTCCGCCCAACCTTTTCAGGCAACGCAAGCAGCCAATTACCAGCCGCGCCGCTGAAAACCTTTTCTGGCTGGGCCGCTACACCGAACGGGCTGAAAATTCGCTTCGGCTGGCCCAGTTGACCTTGCAAAGTCTTGCGGGTGTCGACCAGTCGTCAGCGCCACTGCTGGCTTGGCTGAACGACATGGCCGTCAGCAACGCCCTGGTGTTGCCATTTGTACCCGCTGCCAGCCAAATGGGTCAGGCGCGGCGCGTGTTTGAACGCTCACTGATTGCAGGCCTGGGCAACCTGGATACTCACGCCAGCGTTGGCCACAACTTGCGCAGCGTTAAAAGTGCCGCTGCCAGCGTGCGTGAGCGCTTGTCGCAAGAGCAGTGGCATGTGATCGTGCAAATGGAGCTGGATTTTTCCAGGCGCTGCAAGGCGCTGGCGCCGACTGGTTCCGCAGCTCATGACTATTCATCGCTGGAGGCTCTGCGTACGTTAGACGTTGCCAGCGGTTACCTGGCGGCTATTACCGGCGCACAAACAGACCGCATGATGCGTGACGATGGCTGGCGCTTGCTCAGTATTGGCAGGCATATTGAGCGACTGGCAACGTTGTCTGGCGCAATGGCATCAGGTTTTAAAACCGGCGCAGTGTTTGACGACAATGGGTTTTCAGCCATTGTCGCCATGTTTGACAGCACCATTACCTTTCATGCGCAGTACCAGCAGCGCCGCGACCTGGATGCGCTGCTTGACTTGCTGGTGCTCAGCCAGGACAACCCGCGTTCATTAAGCTGGGTCATCAAATCACTTAAAAACAGACTGCTCAAGTTACATGGCACTGAGCCTGAGGGAGAGAAAAGTCTGGCCGCCAGTCTGCCAGCCCTGATTGGCAGACTGCTTGATGCATCGCAAACTCTAAACGCCCAGCAGTTACTGACCGGATTTGATGCGTGCAAAACTTCTGCATTCAGCTTGTCAGATCAAATCAGTCAGCGCTACTTCAGCCATGCCAGCAGCGCCAGTCAAAGCCTGAGCGTCTGAACCCAAAATTAACCCCATGCTGCTGCACATACGTCACGAAACGCATTACCACTACACCCCATCGGTTGAAAACGCACAACATGCTGTTCACTTGAGGCCCAACACTGGCAGTGGGCAAACCGTGTTGCAACATGGGCTCTTCATCAGCCCACAACCCGAACAGCAGCGGGACGGGTTGGATGTGTATGGCAACAGCAAACTTTTTTTCTCACTGCAAACCCCGCATGATGAGCTGGAGGTCATTGCCGACAGCGTAGTGCTAACCCATGCACGCCCTGCGCGCAGGGCAAACCTGGCTTGGGAGCGTGTGCGTGACGCCTTCCGCTACCGAGCCGGAGCAGAACACAACAGCGCTTGGGAGTTTGTCTTTGCTTCTTCCTATGTACCGCGTCATGAAGAATTTACAGATTTTGCAAAACCGAGCTTCCCCCCCGGCAAACCAGTACTTGACGCTGCACACGACTTGATGGCACGCATTCACAGCGCCATGGCGTATGACGGCGACAGTACCGATGTTGAAACGCCTGCGTTGGTTGCCTTGCAACAAGGTAAAGGCGTGTGCCAGGATTTTGCTCATATTATGGTGGCCTGCTGTAGAGCCAAGGGCTTGCCGGCGCGTTACGTTAGCGGCTACATGTTGACCCAACCTGCCCCTGGCCAGCCGCGTCTGATTGGGTGCGACGCGTCACATGCCTGGGCCTCCATCTATTGCCCGAGTGAAGACATTACCGAGGCAGGCCAGTGGTTTGACTTTGACCCCACCAACAACCGCGCGCCCGGCGAAGACTATGTCACCCTGGCCACAGGCCGGGACTTTCTGGATGTATCACCCCTGCGCGGAGTCATACGTGGCGGCGCTCAGCACACGCTGGATGTAGCAGTCACCGTTACGCCTATGGAGTCTGACGTATTATAAGTTTAATAGCTATCAGCGCCCGTTTCATAAGGGCAGTAATCGGTTTTTACGATTAATCTGCGGCTTTCCCATTTTTGTAGCCACGCTGCGGCCACGCATCATGACTGCCAGATTGGATTTACCTTTTTCTTTCAATAATCGAAACGTGACCAGTGCCGCCGCACCATAAATAGCGGCAATGATCAGCATGGTTACAGACACGAAGCTATCGGCCTTGATGCCGCGTCCTCCGGCCAAAATCACACAAGGCAATGAAATCCCCAGCGCCAGCATGCCGCCCAAGTAAGCTGCAA
>JAYVEE010000426.1:0-2467 GCA_043749005.1 Polaromonas sp.
GCCTTTCCCATCACCCGCTTGAGCATCATGCGGCCCGCTACGCTGACGCTTACAGCCAGCGGCTCAAGCTCTTCTTTAGTCTTCCCGTTGTACTGGGCAAACAGTGCTTCGGCACGATGCTTGGGCTTGATGTCATTGGGAAAAGCGATGCCTGCAGCGCGTAAAACTTGCAGCTTGTCACGCCGCTCGACCATCAACTGGTTTTCATCTTGGGGGGCGACGGATGGTGAAGAATTGGACGTTAATTGAGCGGTCATGAAGGCGGTCAGTTATGCAATAAACCTCTGATTTTAAGTTTTTACTGCGTTGCCCCGACCAATCGCTGCCAGCGGCATCTGATTGAACCTTGATAATCGATGCAATGTACTTGCGCGCTGGCGTTTTTTCACTAGGTTTATTGCTGCTGAGCCGCGTGTTCGGCTTGCTGCGTGAATCCGCTCAAGCAGCTGCTTTTGGCAGTACAGGCATGGGCGATGCGGTGATTGTGATGTTCACGTTACCCGACTTGCTGGTGGGCATTCTGGTCAGTGGGGCGTTGTCCTATGTGCTGTTACCAGCCTGGGCACAGCAAAGCCCGACCGAACAGGCGGCCGGCCAGCGGAAAATAGCTTATGCGTTGATATGTACCGGGCTGGTGATGGGTATGCTGATATGGCTTTTCAGAAACTTATTGGTACAGGTGCTGGCACCAGGCTTGGTAGGCGACATCAAAGTTACCAGCGCCAACGCACTGGGTTGGAGCGCCGCGGTACTGCCACTGGCCATGCTGGCCGGCCTTTGGGTGACGCGATTGCAACATAGCCAGGACTTCGTCGGCATGTATGCCGGAAACCTTGTCGTTAATTTCGCATTAGTCGTTGGCCTGTTTGTGGTGGCTAGCAGCGCTAACCCTGATATTCCTGCCCTTAGCCTGTTGGGCATCTGCCTGGTTATTGCCATGCTCGGGCGGCTGGCATGGCTAGCCTGGCGTTTGCCAGTCAATCCGAAACCCACAGCAATTGCGCCTGCTGCCAATTTGCCACGCGCCAGCGTATGGCTTTGGGCGGTGCTCTCGTCAGGCTTGTTGTTGGTGTTTCCCTTGGTGGCGCGCAGTCTGGCGTCGACTGCGGGTGAAGGTTCTTTGACCAGTTTTAACTATGCGTGGAAACTGATTGAATTGCCGCTGGTGCTGGCGGTGCAGCTGGTGGCCAGTCTGGCCTTTCCTGCCATTACCCGCACACAGGCAGGCTCACCAGCACGCCAGCAAGCAGTTGGTTTGGCTTTTTTAGTTGCCTGGGCTTTGGCCTGTGCGGCTGTCGCCGTGGTGGCGACGTTTTCGTTACCCATTGCCAACCTGCTGTTTGGCTGGGGCCGCATGAGCGTTAGTTCCCTTGAGGTGATCGCGCAGTGGAGCGCCATTGGTATCTGGTCACTGTTGCCGCAGGCCCTGATGGCAGTGCTACTGACGGTCATGGCGACGAATGGGCGTATGCAGGCTGCGGTGTGGGTGATGACGGCAGGGCTGGCGCTGCTGTTTTTAGCTGGCTGGCCCGGTGGCTACAACGGAAAAAATCTGATGTGGCTGCTCAATGCTGTGTTTGCCTGTATGGCGGTGGTGTTGATGGTGTTTGAACGCCGCAGCATCAAGGCAACTCTTCCATATCCTGCGTTTTTGGTTCCGCTACTTGTGTGTGTAGAACTGGTGTCATTGAAGCCTTTGTTGCTGGTTTCGAATATGCCTTTGACGCTGATTTTTTGTGCTGTTTACGGCTTGCTGGTGATGGGAAGTGCTGTTTTTGCCAGTTCCGTATTGCGTGGCTTGGTTCTTGAGAAATTCAATAATAAATCTACTGCTGACTAGCATCAAAACCGTGTCAATATTTACAAGTATTATTTCCTGCCATGATTGACCTGCTGACCATCACCAACCTGCCCGAGCTGGCAGCCAGATGTGACCAGATGCCTGGCATGCGTTTGTTTGTTGACCTGGAGCGCAACGGCAAAGCTGCACGCCAAAAGGGGCATGACACTTTCATCAGCACCCATCATCTGGACGATGTGGGACGCATCAAAGCCGTGTTGAAGCATTCCAGACTGATGGTGCGCCTTAACCCGTTTCAATCAGACAATCCGCAAGCCAGCCAGGCAGAAGTTGATGCCGTGTTGGCGCGCGGCGCTGACATGATCATGCTGCCCATGTACAGCCATGCCGAGGAGTTGCGCAAGTTTTCAGATATTGTTGCGGGCCGCGCGCCTATCGTTGCGCTGCTTGAAACATCCGAAGCGCTTTACACGCTAGATGACTGGATAGACACGCCGGGCATTTATGAGGTGTTTGTGGGACTCAATGACTTGCACCTGTCGCTAGGTTGCAGCTTCATGTTCGAGCCGCTGTTGCTGGGGCATGTAGACCGTGTTGCTACAGCTTGCAAAGTACGCGGTCTCCATTTTGGTTTTGGCGGCATTGCGCGCATGGATGAGGGTGTGT
>JAYVEE010000427.1:0-2467 GCA_043749005.1 Polaromonas sp.
AGCTTACCGGTTCCGGTAAAAGCCATTGCGGTCAGATCAACTGTAGTGGTGGGGTCGATCGTCAAACCAGACCCGAATCCGGTCAATTGTGTCGTACCACCGCTGTGAAGAAACGATCCGGTGTTGGAGAAGCGGCTGCCATCAGCCAGCTGCTGGGTGCCGCCAGCAAAGTCGAGGAAGGCGCCACCGGCCACGTCAAAGATACCGGTGTGCGTACCACTTCCAGTCAATGTCAACAGGCCGCCACCAACCGTCACAGTACTGTTGTTGCTAAATGGCTGATTCAGACTTGCCTCGCTACCCGTAGTCTTGACCACGCCGCCGGGGCCCAGAATCAGGCTACCGCTGCCGCTGATTGAGCCGCTTTCCAGCAGCAGCGCACTATCCAGCGTCAGCGCATTTGGGTTAATCAGCGTGCCGCCGCTCAAGCGTAGCGTTTTGCTGTCGCTGGTCGTGCCCGCAGGCAGGGTTAGCGAACCGCGGGCCGTGATGTTTAGATTTGCATCTAGCACCAGCGTGGCCGGAGTTGCTACTGCCGAGTCGATAGTGATTGTTGCAGTTGTAAGTAACGAGGCAACCGCATCTTTACCTGCACCAGGTACGCCACGCAGCCAGTTGACCGGGTCGCTCCAGCTGCCTGAAGCCAGCGGATCTAAACGCGAGATCGACACGGCAGTGTCGACAATACCGGGGGCACCGCTAGTGGCAAACGTAAAAGCGATGTCAGCGGGGGCGGAGGTTTGAATGCTTTGGGTGGCGAAGTTGCCGCTCAATCCGGTGGTACTACCGTTGACGGTGAGCAGGTTAGGAAACGCATTACCCTTGTCTGCAAAAAAGCCGCCGTTAACTGCCGCGCCAAGCTCCGCTACTTCGAGGGTACCGCCCAGCGTGACAGTAGCTGGTAGGTAGGGCGCGACTTGCGGTAGGTAGGGCGCGACATAAGGTGTCGTACCGACCACGGCTAGCTGATCGTACTGCCCGGGACCTGTGCCGCCCAAATCGGAATGCAATTTACCGCTTGCACCCATGACCAGGTTGCCTTTAATGGTAAGAAGTCCGGTACCGTTGGCCCCGACACCAGGGTCGATCGTACCGTTGTTGGTCAGGGTCTTGAGGTTGTAGGTTGTGACCGTCGACGGGAAAACCGGTGGGGTGCTTGAATAACCCAGATCAAGAATACCGGTACCCCGAATTACCCCGGTCGCAGCGTTTGTCAAATCACTGTTGTTAGTGACCATCGTACCTGCTGCGGCCACTTCAAGAATACCGTTGTTGACCGGTAGATTAAGGATCGCGATCGAACCAGTTTTTGACTGGATCACGCCGCCAGCTGCGTTCGCCCAGTTTGTGCCAGTAAGCGTCACTCTGCCGCCGTTGGCTTGAATCAGGCCCTGGTTTTGCCAATTTCCGCCGTTGACCGTTATCTCTCCGTCTGTATTGGCCTGCACCGTTCCTTTCAGTAACAAACCCGTAGTGGTATCTGCCGTGCCGATCGTGCCATAACCACGGGCAGTACCCGTGTTGATCGTGATGCCGCTGTCCACCGTCAAAGTCGACCCAGGGGTCAGCGATCGCACATAATTAAGGTATGGAAGGTTGAAGACGACAGTGCCATTACCGGTCAACAAAGGTGTGCTGCCCGCTCCAGTGAAATTCAGACTACCGTAACCGTTAAAGTTAACCTGCCTGCCGGTATTCACCGTCAACGTAGTCGGTATGTAGACATTTGAACTGTAGCCAATATCAAGATCGGTATTCAGCGTGACGTTGTCCAGATAGCCGCCTCCAAAGTAGGGCGCCACCAGCTTTGCTGCCGTCGTGCTTGTAAGCGTGCCACCAACAATCGTGCCGCCTCCCAAAATTTGGAACCCACCCATGGCGTCGAGGTTGTAATCCTGGCCGGTATTCGTCCACGTACCGGACCGCATACCAAACGTTCCGGTACCGTAAGTGACCTTGCCGATACCTGCCGTGTTAAACGTTCCATTCAAAAGAATTGATCCACTTTGCGCACTCAACGTACCGCTCGGATTGCTCCAAGAGCCATCCAAAAGAACATTGCCACCGTTGGCCTCAATCAGTCCCTGGTTTTGCCAATTGCTGCCGTTAACCGCTATTCCTCCGCCGGCGTTAGCCTGCACCGTTCCTTTTAATAACAAACTCGAACCAGTTTGTCCTAGAGTTCCGCTGCCACCACCTGTGCTCGTCTTGATTGTGATCCCGCTGTCAACTGTCAAGGTCGATCCGGGGTTCAGCGATTGCACATAATTGCCAAATGGGTTGTTGTTAAAGACAACGGCGCCATCGCCAGTTAGCAGCGGTGTGCTGCCCGCTCCAGTGAAATTCAGATAACCGCTGTAACTTGTGAAGTTGATCGTCTTGCCTGCATTGACCGTCAGTGCAGTCGGCACAGTGATATGCGAGTTGTAGCCAATATCAAGATCGGTATTCAACGTGACGTTGTCCA
>JAYVEE010000428.1:0-2459 GCA_043749005.1 Polaromonas sp.
TCCCGCAGCGAGCAGGCTGTCAAAACGTTGACGGACACTGCTGCAGAGCGAAAAGCGACGCTAATAGCTACTTTGCACCATGTGGACATGGCGCTTAAATCATTTGCCCGAATCATCGGCATGCGTGACGGACAGATTGTGTTTGACTTGCCCGCAGCGAACGTCACCCAAAAGCATTTGCGTGACTTGTACGCACAGCATTTGAATGAACTGGACGGCCCTGCAATTGAGGCTGAAGACCTGCCGCACCCAGCCAGATTACCCGCTGTTATGCATTGCCGCTGATGTTGGCGTTGAATCCACAGACTGTCAAACATGATCCGGCCTGGTTGGGCCGCATTTTTTGGCTTGTGGCTGGTGCTGTCCTGCTGTGGCCCATGTTGGTGCTTACCGAATTCAAGATTTGGACGCTGTTTGAGTCCAGCAATTTAAAGCCTACATTGAGGTTTTTAGGTGACTTTTTTCCGCCCAAGATCGAAGGCGGGTTTTTGCTTCTGGTGGTTAGGGAAACCTGGCGCACCGTCGCCATTGCAACTGCTGGCGTAGCACTGGCGCTGGTGTTGGCAGTGCCGCTGGCATTGTTGTCAGTGCGAGTGTTGTCGGTATCTGCGCTGACCGGAAAAATGAATACACTGCCAGCGATCTTGCGCACCTTATTACGCTGGTTGATGATCGTTTTGCGCAGCGTGCCTGAGTTGATTTGGGCGCTCGTTTTTGTGCGAGTGGTGGGGTTGGGGCCCACAGCTGGCGTGATTGCAATTGCGCTGACTTATGGCGGTATGCTCGGAAAGGTGTATGCCGAAATTTTGGAAAGTGGTGACGCGCAGGTCACTCAAAGCTTGTTGCGTAACGGCGCTGGCCCAATGCAGGCATTTTTTTACGGGCTGCTGCCGCAAAACGCCGCAGAGCTGACCAGCTATACCGTTTACCGCTGGGAGTGTGCCATTCGCAGTTCTGCGGTTTTGGGCTTTGTGGGGGCAGGGGGTTTGGGTCAGCAAATGGATGCTTCGATGAAAATGTTCAACGGCTCGGAAGTCGCCACCATGCTAATTGTTTTCATGCTGCTGGTCTGGCTGGCTGATGCAACCAGCGCCTGGTTGCGCAAGGCTTTGGGTTGATGCGCAAACTTCCTCCGCCTATGTTTGATGCGCGTTGCAAGGCCTGCTGGTTTGTGTTCGGCCTGATATGTTTGACGATTGCCAGCTTCTGGACACTCGACTTAAAGTGGGCGCAGTTTTTTAGTGTGGATGCAGCCCGCCGAATGGGTAAATTCATCGGTGAAATGCTGGTGCCTGAAACCAGCAGTAAATTTCTGGTCAAGCTTGCTAGGGCTGCAATGGAGACGCTGGCCATGAGTGCCTTGGGGACACTACTTGCGGTTGTGTTTGGTTTGGCTTTGGCTGTGCCAGCCAGCAAAACCCATCATCACGACCCAGCGCCCTGGCGCGCGCTTTCCCGCATGTTGCTCAATATGCTGCGCAGTATTCCTGAATTGATATGGGCGGCGCTGCTGTTGATCAGTGCTGGCTTGGGACCATTGGCAGGCACACTCGCATTGACACTGCACACAACTGGTGTATTGGGTCGGCTGTTTGCTGAAAGCATTGAAAACGCCAGTACTAATCCGGCTTTTGCGCTACGCACGCGCGGCGTCAGTGAAGCCAAAATATTCTGGTACGCAACGCTGCCGCAAATATTGCCGCAATTGGTCAGCTACGCTTTATATCGCTGGGAAAACAATATTCGGGCTGCTGCCATCCTGGGTGTCGTGGGCGCAGGTGGTCTGGGACAAATGCTGGCGTTTCATATGGGATTGTTTCAAATGCAGGAGACCAGCAGTATTTTGCTTGCCATGCTGCTAATGGTGGCGCTGGTCGACGCAGTCAGTCATGTATCTCGCCGGGTAATGGCCAGCTGACCGCGGCGCGCTGACTTAAAGACGCTAATCGCTGCGGCGCAGTCTAATGTGAGCGGCCAGCCCGCCCGATTCGGTGTTTGCAAGTCTAAATACGCCGCCCATACGTTGAATGGTTTTTTCTACAATCGCTAACCCCAAACCTGCCCCTGTAGCCGCTGTACGAGCCGCATCACCCCGGAAGAAAGGGCGAGTTAATTTGGACAAGGCTTCGGGAGACACCCCGGTACCGTGGTCTCGCACCTTGATCAGTATCCATTGGTCGCGTGCCTTGGCAGCAATGTCAACCAATGCAATGCCAGTTTCAGGGGTTTTTCCGTAACGGCGAGCGTTTTCAAGCAAATTGGATATGACACGCAGCAGTTCAACTTCATCCGCCAACACGTTGGTATTGTCTGGAACGTTGACTGTGATGCGAACGTCCTCAGCCTCGCTGAAAGGGTAAATCGCAGCTTCTATCACCGCGGTTAATGACACGCTAGCCAAAAGTGCCGGTTCAGGCCTGGCGTAGTCGAGAAATTTGTCAATAATGGCATCAAGCTGC
>JAYVEE010000429.1:0-8325 GCA_043749005.1 Polaromonas sp.
GCCACCTTGTGAAGGGTTTCCTGCTTGACGAGATTGGCCCTGGCACGCGATAAATCACCTTCAGGCAGTTCACCCAGTCTCTCAAACAACAGGCCTGCGACTGCCAAATTCAAAACCGAGTCGCCCAAAAACTCAATGCGCTCGTTGTGATCAGATGAAAAACTGCGGTGCGTGAGTGCCTGCACCAGCATTTTTGGACTTATGAACGTGTACTCCAGGCGCTTTTGTAGCGCCACCAGGTTCGGGCTTAATGCATCGCCAGCAAGCACTTTAATTGGAACGACCCACGTATTTCATCACCAGATATGCAGGACCAGCCAAGTGAATTTCTTTACTGTAGGCAAATGCAATCACCATCTTGTCACCTTCTTTGGTGATCTCCAGCTCTTTGCCGGTGATGGCCTTGATGTCATCGATTTGCGCCGCTTTGTCAAAGTTATTCCTTGCCTCAGCAGGGGTGCTTGCATCCTTGACCTTGTTAACAGCTTTGATAACTGTTCGGTATTCGGCATAGGTAGGGGCAACCTGAGCACCGACAACTCCTCCAAAAACAAGAATGCCGCCAATAAATAAAATCCCGATCAATGAAGCGCCACGTTGTCTGTTTTTTGAAATATTCATATGCTTCTCCTGCAAAAGCCGACAGCTGAACCCAAAGGCGGATTCAATCGAATGAGCCGATACGTTTCAAATTACCAAAATTCATCCAGACAAAAAACGCCTTGCCCACAATGTTTTTTTCCGGTACGAAACCCCAGTAGCGGGAGTCCAGCGAATTATCGCGGTTGTCGCCCATCATGAAGTAATGGCCTTCGGGCACCTTGCAGACTACACCTTCACTACTGTAACGGCAATTCTGCTTGTTAGGAAAGTCTTCCGTGCCCGGTATGAAAGCCGGACGATCGTCATCGTTTAACAAGCGATATTTTTTATTGGCGGTAGTAGTTTCCTCAAACTGCTTTGAATAACGCATCGTGTCTTCGTCAAAAAAGTCGGGCAAGGCAGATTTGTTCAATGGCTTGCCATTAATTGACAGCTTTTTGTTCAGATACGCCACCTCGTCGCCCGGCACACCCACCACGCGTTTGATGTAGTCCAGACTGGGCTTGGGTGGGTAACGGAAAACCATGACATCGCCATGCTGGGGACTGTTGTTGTCCAGCACCTTCAAATTGATAACGGGCAACCGCACACCATAATGAAATTTATTAACCAAAATCAGGTCATTGATAAGTAGCGTCGGAATCATTGAGCCTGACGGAATTTTGAAAGGCTCAAACAGAAATGAACGCAATAAAAACACGATGATGATGACGGGGAACAATCCAGCCGTCCAGTCGAGCCACCAAGGTTGCATGATGAGGCGGGTTTTGGCGTCAGTCATATCCGTATCGACTTTGGTGATGCCTTTTTCAGCGAGTTCGGCATGGCGTTGAGAGGTGGCAACTTCAAGTGCCTCAACCGCTTTGTAGCGCTGGGGCAAAAAGTAGAACCGCTCAGCCAGCCAGTAAATGCCCGTAACAACCGCCGCCAAAAAAAGCAGCAGTGAGAAATTACCCTCAACCAGGCCAAAGTACCAGGACGCGCCGTAACCTACAAACACGGCCAGTACGACAGCCGTAATAACGCTCATTGATTTTGTAATAGCAGTGGTCATTAATCTTCAACCTGCAAAATAGCAAGGAAGGCCTCTTGCGGCACTTCAACAGATCCAATTTGTTTCATGCGTTTTTTACCCGCTTTTTGTTTTTCGAGGAGCTTGCGCTTGCGTGAAATATCGCCACCGTAGCACTTGGCAATCACGTTTTTACGCAACGCTTTGATTGTCTCACGCGCAATGATGTTGGCACCAATTGCGGCCTGGATGGCAACGTCAAATTGCTGGCGCGAAATGATTTCGCGCATTTTGGCCACCACAGCACGGCCGCGGTAAGCCGACTGGCTGCGGTGAACGATGATGGAAAGCGCATCAACCTTCTCGCCATTGAGCAGAATATCGACCTTCACCACATCAGATGCGCGGAACTCCTTGAAGGTGTAGTCCATTGACGCATAGCCGCGCGAAACGGATTTAAGCTTGTCGAAAAAGTCGAGGACAATTTCGCCCAACGGCATTTCATAGGTCAGCATGACCTGCTTGCCGTGATAGGCCATGTTCAGTTGTACGCCGCGTTTCTGGTTAGCCAGCGTCATTACCGCGCCGACATAGTCTTGTGGCATATACAAATGTACGGTGACGATGGGTTCGCGAATCTCATTGACACGCCCGGCGTCGGGGATTTTCGATGGATTCTCAACCTTGATGATTTCGCCGTCTGCCCGCATAACTTCGTAGACGACGCTTGGCGCGGTGGTGATCAGATCCTGGTCAAACTCGCGCTCCAGCCTCTCCTGCACGATCTCCATGTGCAGCAGGCCCAAAAATCCGCACCTGAAGCCAAAGCCCAACGCTTCACTGACTTCAGGCTCGTAGTGCAAGGACGCATCATTGAGTTTGAGCTTTTCAAGTGCGTCACGCAGAGATTCGTATTCGCTGGCCTCTGACGGATACAAACCCGCGAACACAGCCGGTTGAATTTCCTTGAAGCCAGGCAAAGCTTCAGTTGCCGTAAAAGCCAGACCACCACTGCCTGCCTTGATGCGCGTGATGGTGTCACCGACCCGTGCAGCTTGCAGTTCCTTGATGCCGGCAATGACAAAACCTACCTCACCCGCTTCAAGTGAGGGACGCGGCTCGTTGTGCGGCGTAAACACGCCTAACTGTTCGGCGTTGTACATGGCCTCGCTGGCCATGAGTTTGATGCGGTCACCTTTGACCAGTCGACCGTCGACCACGCGCACCAGCATCACCACGCCGGTGTAGGCGTCATACCAGCTGTCGATGATCATGGCGCGTAGCGGCGCATCAGGGTTGCCCTTTGGGTGCGGAATACGCGCCACTACCGCTTCCAGAATCTCATCAATGCCCATACCGGTTTTGGCGCTGCATGGAATTGCGTTGGTAGCATCAATGCCGATGACTTCTTCAATTTCCTGCTTGGCGTTTTCCGGATCAGCTTGTGGCAAGTCCATTTTATTCAACACAGGCACCACTTCAACACCGAGATCGAGGGCGGTGTAGCAGTTGGCGACGGTTTGCGCTTCAACACCTTGCGATGCGTCTACCACCAGCAGCGCGCCTTCACATGCCGACAGAGAGCGACTGACTTCATACGAGAAGTCAACGTGGCCTGGTGTGTCGATCAGGTTGAGGTTATAAATCTGACCATCAAGTGCCTTGTATTTAAGCGCTGCGGTTTGAGCCTTGATAGTTATCCCGCGCTCTTTTTCAATATCCATTGAGTCGAGAACCTGTGCGCTCATTTCTCTGTCCTGCAAACCACCACAACGCTGAATGAGTCTGTCTGCGAGCGTGGACTTGCCATGATCAATGTGCGCAATGATTGAAAAATTTCTGATGTGATTCATCAACGAGAACGCCTAAGTGCTTGAAAGTATTGCGAACAATGACATGATCATTCGCGATGAAAAATAAAAAAGGGCGCGTCGGTTTGCGACGCGCCCTGAACCAACAATCTATGGCAACTGCTATGTTGGATCTTCATTGTAGGCAAAAAGCCGGTTCCGAACAGTCCAAAAAATGTCATATTTCTGCCGTTGCAAGGTAGCAACATGAATTTTATCCACAAGTTATTAACAATTTTTATCGAACAACTATGGACAACTTGTGGGTGATCTGTGGATCGACGGGTGATAACTCTAAAAAGAATGCGAAACCAGATTTTAGTGGGTTTTTATATATCTAAAATCACGAAAAAGTGTTGTTCATTCTAACAAAACCACGCACTTAGCTAAAACTATTGTTAGTGACCACCAACAAAGTACTCTGACAATAATCGGTAAATTAAATTTTTTAACTTGAAAAAATACATTTAATTAGTAAAAACCCCCAACCCTTCTGGGGTGTGGGGGTTCTTTAAGGCCTAAAAATTGGGCTGTGAGCGTTGTTTTTAAAGCTGTAGCGTCATCAGCGCGCGAAGCGAATCAACACATATTGCGCAAGTTCTCCGCGCCGTAACAACACGTTGACGGCCTTACTTTTGTCAAGCTTGGCAAGTGCAGTTTCAAATTCTTTGGCGTTTGTGATTTCGACATTGGCAATGGCAATGATGACGTCGCCTTCACGCACGCCAGCTCTTGCTGCAGCACCTTCAGCCGTATCAACTTTTACGCCACCCTTTATTTTTAGTTCCTTCTTTTGTGCATCTGTGATGTCGCTGACGGCCAGACCCAACATCTGAGCAGGCCCTACAACTGGCGGCTTGGGTTCAGGACCCGACGCCTTGCGCGCAGGTTTTTCTACCTCTATTTCGGCCACGACCACTGTGAACTCACGGGTGTTACCGCGTCTGAACACGGTAACCACCGACTTGGTGCCTGGCTTGACGTTACCAACCAGGCGCGGCAAGTCAGTTGATTTTTCAATTTGCCTGCCATCAAACTTGGTAATGATGTCGCCGGCTTCAATACCTGCTTTATCGGCTGGCGCGCCCGCTTCAACGCCACGCACCAAAGCGCCCTGAGCCTTGCCAAGGCCAATTGACTCAGCAACTTCCTTGCTGACCTGATCAATCTGCACACCAATGCGCCCGCGGGTAACTTTACCCGTTGTCCGCAACTGGTCAGATACCCGCGCAGCCTCATCAATCGGTATGGCAAACGAAATGCCCTGGAAACCACCTGAGCGTGAATAAATCTGGCTATTAATACCAACCACTTCGCCGCGCATATTGATAAGCGGGCCGCCGGAGTTGCCGGGGTTGATCGCCACATCTGTCTGGATGAACGGCAGGTAGTCCCCCGTATCACGTTGCTTGGCACTCACAATACCCGCAGTGACCGTGTTATCAAGCCCGAAAGGTGAACCAATAGCTATCACCCACTCGCCGACCTTGAGGCGGCTGACATCACCAATCTTGACGGCCGGCAGACCTGTCGCTTCGATTTTTACCACCGCTACATCAGTACGCTTGTCGGCGCCAATAATTTTGGCCTTGTACTCGCGGTTGTCGGTCAAGGTCACGATGACTTCATCAGCACCCTCCACAACGTGCGCATTGGTCATGACAAAACCATCAGATGTCAGGATAAAGCCAGAACCCACACCACGCGGCTGGGCGTCCTCTTGTGGTGCCGGTGCTCTATCTGAGCGCGGGCCACGCGGCATGTTCGGTGGCACGGGAATACCAAAGCGCCGAAAGAACTCCAGCATTTGATCGTCAATACCGCTACTGCCGCCAGCAACAGCAGCTTTGACTTTTTCAGACGTTCGGATGTTCACAACCGACGGACTGACCTGCTCTACCAAATCCGTAAAGTCAGGCAAGGTACGGATTTGTGCCACCGCAGGCATTGCAGGCAAAATACCGGCGGCTACAACCACCGCAAACAGGCTGTTAAGCGTCACTACACGCCATTGTTTTTTCATGAAAGCAAACATCATTGACCTCGTTAAAAATTCAAAAAATTATTTTTTCCGCTCAAGCCCATTGGCAAACTGTTTAAGCGTGTTCATTGGCACTTCACCCATTGCCGTCAGCCAGTAGCTGCCCAGCTGGCGCGTGATGGTATGTGTTGCGCCCATCGACATGGCAGATTCCTTGTTGTGTTTAAGGCGGTCAAACGGCTCAACAAATAATGACACTGACGCAAGGCCATCAGAGAAAACCCACTGCATGGGTTCATCACCGGCAGCACCTACAGACGCACCAGCAATGGGACGCTTGTAGCAACTCATGGGCTTAAAGCCCGCTACTGGCGCCACCTGCCGCCAGCCCTCGGCGCTTGCAGTGGTTTTGACGAGCGCCGATTCCTCGACCCGATAGCCATCAACCTTGCCCATCATTTGCAGCAACTTGTCCATCTTTACAGGCACATCAAGCAGCAACTCGGAGAACGCGGCCTGCTCGAGCACACGGCCGTCAGAATCCAGCGTTTGCAACTTGACGATCAGGCCTTTTTTCTGTTCAGTCCAGACGCGATAACCAAAGCGCAAGGCGTCTTTGGGAATGAGCAACACCACATCTGACTCCAGCCCGGCAATACGCTCTGCGCCTTCAGCTTTAAGTTTATAAAACTCTGCAATCCGGTTGTCAGCTGACTGAACCAGCTCCGGAAAACTACCAGAGACTTCGCGCCTTTCGCTGCGCGCGATTTTCTGTTCAGGCATGAAGGTCACAACTTTATCGTTGTGTCTGAAGCTTGAGCGCGGTGCGCCGGTCAAGCTTTCAACCCGTTCGATCTGTTGGGCACCTTCGCATGCATACCAGATTTTGGCGCTATGCATCTGCCCACCAGAAGACACCACATAAGTACCGATATAGCTGCGTCGCTTGGACAACTCATGCAAACGCAGCAGCCAGTCGTTGATGCTTTTCGGCTCGGAAGCCAAAGACGTTGCGCTGGCTGTTTGCGCTGACATCTGGGAGGGTGGCTGAGCAGCTACAAGATTAGTAGCTAGTTGCGCTGATAAATAGATAGCAAGAAGGCTTAAATACTTGAAATTCATTGAGTTTTACAGCTTTCAGGCGATCTCGGGCAACTCAGCGCCGGCTGCTCTGAGAGTTTTCAAAACCCGCATTGCGCAAAAAGCCAGAGGGAGCCTGTAACGATGAACCTCCAAGTTGCTTGTGCGCCGCCATCAGCTCTTCAAGCCGCGCATCGCGCACGGTTAGCCCTTGGGGCGATGCCACGACAACCGGCTCAACTGTCTGGTTTTGGGCCAGTTGCGCACCTGCCGATGCATCAGGTGAGCCTATAAAGTTCCATCCGACCACCAGAGCAGTAGCCAAAGATGCAAAACCAGCCGCCAGTTTCCAGCGAAAAACATCCTCATTAGCTGCTGGCTGATTAAGCTGAGAAATTGCACTATAGCCAGGTACAAAGTGAATTTGAGGCATCATTTTTTCATCGGCAAGGCGCGCATTCAAACGCTGCAAGAAAGCCGAGTCAGCGCCCAGTTGCGCGCCGGTACCCGCACCCTCTCTGAGCGAATGGCCAATCACCTGATAATTGTTCCAGTCGCTGTGCAATGTGTTTCGCTGAAAAACGTCTTGCGGGCCAGTGTCAGCATCACCCATGACAAATTCACCATCAACCAGGGCTGACAGTGATTCAGGACAATAAAAATGAGGAGTCGTCATGATGGGATCTTTTTAAAACCTGGCTTGTGTTTCTGCTACCAACGCTTGCCGCTCTGGTTTTCAAGCAGGGGCTTGACTTTTTGTGAAATCGCTTCACGCGCCCTGAAGATACGTGAGCGGACAGTTCCAATCGGGCAATTCATGGCTTCAGATATTTCCTCGTAGCTTAAACCTTCAATCTCACGCAGCGTGATCGCTTGCCTGAGCTCTTCTGGCAAGGCTTCCAGCGCAGTGTTGATAATTTGCGCTATTTCCTTGCTGGCGAGCACCGCGTCAGGCGTTTCAGAGCTTGTTAGTTCGTTTTCAACGGGGGAAGTTTCATCATCATCACCAGATTTAAAAGAATTTTCTGAAACAGTCGGATTACGCTTCAAATCCATCAACGACTTCTTGGCAGTATTCACAGCGATCCGATACAACCATGTGTAAAACTGCGCATCACCCCGGAATTGCGCTAGCGCACGATACGCACGAATAAATGTTTCCTGTGCAATGTCTTCCACCAGATCCACATCGCGCACCATACGGCCAATCAATCGCTGGATACGCTTCTGATATTTGATGACGAGCAACTCAAACGCCTTGTGATCGCCCGCCACCGCGCGTTCAACCAACGGGGCATCACTGTCAACTGCTTTGACCTCCGGAGGCAGGGCGGGCGCTTCGCTCATACAGGTTTGACCGCACCGTCAATCAAGCGATGCGGCGAATACACCGCGCGGCGCAAGTCTAGCCATCGCGTGGGGAAAGAGCGTCGCTCAGCCCAAAGCCACAGTTTGGCATGCGCCTGGTTTTCGATGCGCAGCAACATCAGGTTTTGAAAATCAATGGCGACCAAGAGCTCGTAGTCGGCAACACCCACTTGGTAGCCCCGACCTTCCCAGCGCCAAAGTTGGCCGTCCCAGGCAAGTTGTCCGACGGGCGAGTTGTTCCAACTCCGCAGAACTAACAAGCCAACCCCAAAAACTACTACCAAGCCAACAATCTGCCGCCACGTGACATGTTGACTGGTCCAAAGCCATGCCACCATCACCAGCAAAGCGACTAGCCAAAAACTTAACAAAATCCAGAATTGGCAGCGCGACCGCTCCAGCGGGTAAGTCACTGAAGGGGCGTTGTGTTG
>JAYVEE010000430.1:0-8253 GCA_043749005.1 Polaromonas sp.
GCTGGCTGGCACGCTTGGCATGCAGGCTAGTGGCGAAATCAAGCCAGGCGCCATGGCCAAACAGTTTTCCCAGCAGGGCTATGGCGCGCATTTTGCCGAAGCGGCTGTCAACATCGACACCGGTGAAATACGCGTACGCCGCCTGCTGGGCGTATTTGCTACAGGGCGTATCCTGAATGAAAAAACCGCCAAAAGCCAAATCAGCGGCGCGATGATCTGGGCTGTCGGCTCAGCCCTGCATGAAGACGCAGTGATCGACAAGCGCGATGGTCACTTTGTCAACCATGACCTGGCCGAATACCACGTACCGTCGCATGCCGACATCCCGAAAATCGATGTGTTTTTCTTGAACGAGGTTGACGACAAAACTAACCCCCTAAAAATCAAAGGCGTGGGCGAGCTGGGTATTTGCGGATCAGGTGCAGCAGTTGCCAACGCGGTCTACAACGCCACCGGGGTGCGGGTTCGGGACTTTCCGATCACACTGGATAAGGTGCGTGCGGGGCTGGAGGTCAATCGGGTGGTTTGATACCGGGCATCATCTGCTATTATTTCAGGAGCTTATTGCGCCCGAATTCATTGGGCTGGAAGCTTAAATGTTTCCTAAAAATTGCCAGAAAAGTCTATAAAGACCTTTTCGGCGATTGAGGCGGTTTTGACACGGACTCACTTCAAAAAATGCTCCCGGTAATGCTCCAGCTCGTCAATCGACTCATGCACATCAGCCAACGCGGTGTGCTTTTGCTGCTTTTTGAACGCGTTGTAAACCTCAGGCCGCCAGCGCTTGGCAAGTTCCTTGAAGGTGCTGACGTCGATATTGCGGTAATGCAAATACGCCTCCAGCCTAGGCATGTACTTGACCAAAAATCGCCTGTCCTGGCTGATGGTGTTACCGCACAAAGGCGACACGCTTTTAGGAACATATTCGGCGATAAACGAGAGGATTTGATCCTCTGCATCAGCCTCGGTAACGGTAGAGGCTTTTACCTTGTCGATCAGCCCACTTTTACCGTGCGTGCCCTTGTTCCATTTGTCCATCTGGTCCAAAATTTCATCCGGCTGATGAATCACCAGCACCGGGCCTTCAATACGGGGAACAAGCTGGGGGCCGGTGACGATGATGGCGATCTCGATCAAGCGCTCCTTTTCAGGATCGAGCCCGGTCATTTCGCAGTCCAGCCAGACCAGGTTTTGGTCAGATTTTTTGAGTTGGGTATCAGGTTCAGTCATGTTGTGATTCTCGCTGATGACCTAAACTTCCCTATATGCAAAATTATTCTTCTGGTTTTACTTTGGTGTTTGCCGCCGCACTGGTTATCGGCTTGCTGGTTCGGTTCTATTTGGCAACACGGCAAATTCGCCATGTGGCAAAAAATCGCAATGTCGTGCCTGCTGCGTTTGCCGCAAGCATTTCACTCGCATCACATCAGAAGGCAGCTGATTACACCATCACCAAAGCACGCTTCGGTTTGCTGGAGATGGCTTTTGGCGCGGCACTGCTGCTTGGCTGGACGCTGTTAGGCGGTATGGATGCGTTAAATCAGGCCATCAATCGTGCAGGTTTGGAAAGCTACGGCGGTTTGCTGCCACAACTGGCGCTGATCGCTGCATTTGCCATCATCAGCGGCGTACTGGACTTACCTTTCACACTGTACAGCACTTTCAAAATTGAAGAGCGTTTTGGCTTTAACAAAACGACATTCAAGCTGTGGCTGGCTGACATGGTCAAGGGCTTGGCTGTCGGCGCTGTGGTGGGCCTGCCCATCATTGCGTTGATTTTGTGGCTGATGGGCAGCACAGGCAGTTTGTGGTGGTTGTGGGCATGGAGCGCGTGGATGGGTTTCAATTTGCTGATTTTGGTGCTGTACCCAACCGTGATTGCGCCGTTGTTCAACAAATTCAAACCGCTGGATGACGAAACACTCAAAGCGCGCGTCACGGCTTTGATGCAGCGTTGCGGCTTTGCAGCCAAAGGCTTGTTTGTGATGGACGGCAGCAAGCGATCAGCCCACGCAAATGCTTACTTTACCGGCTTCGGTGCAGCCAAACGGGTGGTGTTTTACGACACGCTTCTCAAGCAACTCAGTCCTGCTGAAGTGGATGCAGTCCTCGCGCATGAGCTGGGGCATTTCAAGCACAAGCACATCATAAAACGCATCATCGGCATGTTTGCCATGAGCCTGGTGGGTTTTGCACTGCTGGGCTGGTTGTCGTCGCAGGTCTGGTTTTATACCGGACTGAGTGTCAGACCAAATCTGAACGGCGGCAACGATGCATTGGCAGTGCTGCTGTTCATGCTGGTGGTACCGCTGTTCAGCTTTTTTATCTCTCCCATTTTTGCGCAGTTCTCACGCAAGCATGAGTTTGAAGCCGATGCTTATGCGGTGTCGCAAACCGATGGCAAAGACTTGGCTAACGCCCTGCTCAAGCTGTACCAGGACAACGCCAGCACATTGACACCCGACCCGGTGTTTGTAAAATTTTATTACTCGCACCCGCCTGCGTCTGAACGTTTGTCCCGCATGACGTCAACGCGCATGGAAACTGCCGGAGCATCCGCATGAGCAATCCGATACATGCGCATCGCAAAGCCCTGAGCGCGACTGAAATAGTGACGCAATTGAGCAAGCTCAACGGCGAGCAGGCGCTGGGCTGGCGGCTGATTGATGGCGCGCTGGAGAAAACCTATTCCTTTAAAAATTATTTTGAGACGATTGGGTTTGTGAATGCATTGGCCTTTATCGCCAATGCTGAAAACCACCACCCTGACCTGGCTGTGAGCTTCAGCAAATGCAGCGTTCGCTTCAACACCCATGATGTAGATGGAATTTCAGTCAGTGACTTTTTCTGCGCGTCAAAAGTTGACGCCCTGTTCAGCCAATGAGGCTTTTTGTTTGATCAAACACCAACGCTCCGCTAACACGCCAGTAGCCGGCACCCATCAGGGTTTGGTCGTCGCCGGTTTTGGGAGACATGTGCTGGTTGAAACTATTGAAGGGCAACGCATCATTTGCCACCCACGCGGCAAAAAAGGCCAGGCGCTGGTCGGGGACAACGTGCGTTGGTTACCGAGTGAAGACGAGGGCACGATTGAAAAAATCGATGAGCGCAGTAACGTGTTTTACAGGCAAGACGAGCTGCGCACCAAGTCATTTGCGGCTAACCTGGATCAAATTCTGATACTGATTGCGGCGGAGCCTGAGTTTTCAGAAAGTCAATTGACCAGAGCCCTGATAGCCGCCGAGGCTGCGGGCATCACACCCATCATTGCGCTGAATAAAAGCGATCTGACCGAGCCATTTGGAAGGGCCTGGATCAGGCTGGCCCCTTACCGCGCCATGGGCTACCAGATGTTGCCGCTGGCCATCAAACCAAAAGTTGACGCATTCCAGAATACCGCACAAACAGACGAGCTGATGGCTTTGCTGAAGGATAAAAAAACACTGGTACTTGGCCCGTCTGGTTCAGGCAAAAGCAGTTTGACCAATTTGCTCATTCCAGCAGCCAAAGTACTAACGGCGGAAATTTCTCAAGCTCTTAATTCAGGCAAACACACCACTACTAGCACCACGTTGTACTGGATTGATGCGGAGCGCACCACAGCACTCATTGATTCACCTGGGTTTCAAGAATTTGGCCTGCATCACATTGAGCCAATGCAACTGGCGCAGTTGATGCCTGACTTTAAGGCCCATGCGCAAAACTGCAAGTTTTACAACTGCACGCATCTGCATGAGCCCGGGTGTGGCGTGATTTCAGCGATTAAATCAGGCTCTAGCCCAATAAATATTGGCGCTAACCGCTATCGTTTGTATAGCGAATTGTTTGCAGAGTTGTCGCAGACTCGATACTAGCCGAGCAATCGGGCCAGCGTCAGAAGCGCCAGCAGCACCATCCACAGCACAACTGAACGCCACACCAGCCCGACGATGCTGCGCAAATGTGCCGCTTCAGGCTCACGGCCTGGTGTGGGTTGCGTGGGCGTGTCAAGCGACGCTGCATCAGCTGCCAAAAAACCCGCCGATGAATTGGGGTCAAACGTGGTTTGCAAAGCCCGCCCGCCTAACCGCACATTTACCGCTCCTGAGGTGGCCGCCAAAATAATGCCGTCGTTACGGTTTTCCAGCGTCATCGAGGCGTCATTTGAAATGCGTTGTGAGTAGTTGCGCCAGGCATCAATTGCGTCTTCAAAACTGCCGACCACTGCAAACCCAAGTGAGGTGATGCGGGCGGGCAGATAGTCCATCACACCCCATGCCTGGCTGGCAGCAGTTTGTAACGCTGGACTTGCGCCCTCGCCTGCCTCCAGTGACTTGCTTTTATAACGCCAGTAGCGGGTGACGAATTCACTCATACGGTAAAGCACCGCTCCCATCGGCCCCAAGCCCAGCGCCGCGAGGAGGGAAAACCAGCTAAGCACACCAAACACATGGCGGTGCGCTGCCAGAACTGAATACTCGATGACATGGCGAACAATTTCACTGCGTGGCAGCTCACTGGCATCGACCTGACGCCACTGAGCCAGCAGCTTACGCGCGGTATCCTCATCACCATCGTCCAGCGCATCGCGTATGTCAGTAAAGTAATGGCTAAACTGGCGAAAACCCAGCGTCACATACAAGATGCCAACGCTCCAGGCAAAAGCCAGCAATGGATGGACATACCAAAACGCCCAGTGAATCAGCACTGCGCCCAAACTTGGCAATGCAACGGCGACCCCCCAAGCTATCCAGCCGTGATGCGGTTGCCCGGCGTCGAGGTGGCGGCTAGCCCACCGCGCCCACAGCCTGAAACATGCATGAATCCAGTTACCACGCAGCAGGGGGCGGGCTTGCTCAATCAGCAGAGCGAATAAAACTGAAAAAAAGCTCATGCTCAATGATAACGGTCAGGCTGATAAAAACCGATACAGATTGCGCAACATGCCAGCGGTCGCGCCCCAGATGAAACGCTCGATCATGTTCCCATTTTCTTGACGAACCGAGGTGTCCAGATAAGGCATGGACAGCCATTCGCGCGTGATGCCGTCAAACTCAACCGCGTGACGGCGGTGATTGGCCGGGTTCATCAGGTAAGCAAGCGGGACTTCAAAAACGTCGGCGACTTCGCCTGGGTTGGGTTGCAGCACAAAGCCAGGCGTCACCAGCGCCACCACTGGCGTGACGCTGTAAGCTGTACCCGTGACATAAATTGGCAGCGTGCCCAGTACCTCAACGTGGCTGCGCGGCAAACCTACTTCTTCCATCGCCTCGCGAAGTGCGGTGTCAGACGCATCAACGTCGGTTCCATCGGTGCGTCCACCGGGCAAAGCGACCTGACCTGAATGGGTCGACAAATTAGTGGTGCGCTGCGTGAGCAGAAGCATAAGCTCATCACGCATCACCAGCGGTATCAACACCGCAGCCGCGGCAGGTTCGCGATTTTCAAACCTTTTTTCAACGCTGTGCTCGGGTGTCCAAATGGGTGGATTGGCAAACCGTCGTCTGAGCGATTCAGGTTTCATGCGGTCGGGCGTAACGCTTTCAAGGTGGTCGTCGATGCCGTACACAGGAATGCTGCGAGGGTCAAATTTTGGAAGTGGCTTACTGAATTGCATCAAATATTCCCATAAAAAAAGCCACTCGATAGAGTGGCCTCTTTAAAGCGAGGAGCAATTACGCTGCCTTTACACCCAGCTTTTCCTTGATACGTGCCGACTTGCCGCTGCGGCTGCGAAGGTAGTACAACTTCGCTCGGCGCACGTCACCACGGCGCTTGACTTCGATCTTGGCGATCAGTGGGCTATAGACCTGAAAGGTACGCTCGACACCTTCACCGTTGGAGATTTTGCGAACGATGAAGCTGGAGTTGAGGCCGCGGTTACGCTTGGCAATTACCACACCTTCAAAAGCCTGCACACGCTTGCGAGTCCCCTCAACAACATTGACGCTGACAATGACCGTGTCGCCAGGTGAGTAAACGGGAATGGTTTTATTCAAGCGAGCAATTTCTTCTTGCTCAAGGGTTTGAATCAGATTCATGACAGTTCCAAAAATACTTTTTCGTTCATTCACGCGCTACGCTAAAGACCGCAAGTCTGAGTCGTTGAACTTCAGTTGCAGTGGCCGCCAGAGGACTGAAAAGCTCTCTATTATAACAATTACAGGTTCTGGTTTGCCTTAGGCACCCAGGCTGCTAAAAAAGCTTCGTCTTTCGCAGTAAGTTGACCACCCACGCGAGCTTTTTCAACCAGCTCCGGCCGTTGCTGCTGGGTTAACGCGAGCCGCTGCTCGCGTCGCCAGCGTTCTATGTTTGCGTGGTTGCCCGACATCAGCACATCAGGCACGGCTTGCCCTTGCCAGTTTTCTGGTCGGGTGTAATGCTGACAATCCAGCAGACCATCCAGTGCAGGGTTGAAGCTGTCCAATTGGTGGCTTCCCTCGTCATTGAGCACGCCGGGTTGCAGCCGGGCCACCGCATCGAGCAAAGCCATCGCAGCAATCTCACCGCCTGACAATACAAAGTCCCCTAGGCTGATCTGGTGCGTCACGTGTTTGTCGATAAAGCGTTGGTCTATGCCTTCGTAACGGCCACAAATCAATACCGCACCCTGACTGGCCGACCAGAACTCAACACCACTGTGAGTCAAGGTTTTGCCTACAGGCGAAAACAACACCACAGGGTCACTTTCAGAGCCCCGTTCGGCGTGAATGGTCACCAGGCAAAGCGCCAGCGGCTCGGCCAGTATCACCATACCGGGTCCTCCGCCAAAAGGTCTGTCATCGACCCGTCTGTAGGTGCCGTCAGCGAAATCGCGCGGATTCCAGAGTTTGACATCCACCAGTCCCGATTCGTAGGCGCGTCTGCACACACCGCTGATTAAAAACGGGGCGAAGAGGTCCGGGAAAAGAGTGATGACATCAAAGCGCATGAAAGTGCCAGTGAGTTGTCAATGCAGGGCAGCTCAGTAGTCAAGCTGCCAGTCAACCGTGATCAGCTTGCCCGCAACATCAACCGAATCAACATAAGCCGACACAAACGGAATCATCCGCTCTTCCGCGCTGCTGCTACCGTCATCGTGTGTCAGCTGGTATTCAACGCAGAGCACAGAATTTGGCCCCGTAGCCATCAGATCGCGCACACAGCCCAAGGCGATGCCTTCCCGATTGACCACACTCAGGCCGATCAGGTCAACCCAGTAATACTCGTCTTTGGATGCTTTTGGAAAAGCGCTGCGCGGCAAAAAAATACGGCAGCCGCGCAGGCTTTCTGCGTCATTACGGTCATCTAACCCGTCGATCTTGGCAACGACAGAATCAGAATGCGTTTTTGCCTCGTCTACCGCTACGGTTACGGTCCCCGTGAAAACATTAAAGCCAGGACGGAACTTGGCATCGGGTGTCTGCAGAAACCAGGATTTGGCTGAGAACAGAGCCTCAGGATCAGAGCTGTGCGGCAGGATTTTGAGCCAACCCTTGACGCCCCATGCATCCAGAACGCGCCCAACTTCGATGGCATCGTCTGGCAAAGCAGACGGCTTCAAGCTGAGCGCCATGTTTTAAAGTTAAGCGGCCTTGGCGGCGGCTGTTGCGCCTTGCTTGATCAGGCGCTCGACGGTGGGGGACGCTTGTGCGCCAACGCCAACCCAGTGGGTCAGGCGGTCTTGCATGATGCGCAAGCCTTCTTCGCCGCCCTTGGCAATCGGGTTATAAAAGCCGATACGCTCGATAAAGCGGCCATCGCGACGAACGCGCTTGTCAGCCACAACAATGTTGAAAAATGGACGGTGCTTAGAACCGCCGCGTGCAAGCCGGATGACGACCATGATGTATTCCCAGGGTGGAGGGCATACCAACAAAACGTTATGCATGCCCAAAAAGTTCTTGCAACGGTTGAGACACTCGACATGACCACCCGGCCAGCGAACTGTTGCAAAGCCCATGATTATAGCGCGCCAGTCAGTATCATTGAAGTTTTAACTACGCCTTAACCCCATGCCGATTATTCGCCCAAGCCTCGATGAAGACATCCTCGCAGTTACTGACATTTATGTGCATCACGTCTTGAACAGCACCGGGACGTTTGAAACCGAGGCTCCCAGTGTGCAGGACATGACGAACCGCCGCGCCGATGTGCTAGGTAAAGGCCTGCCTTATCTTGTGGCGGTAGATGATGGCAAAGTTGTCGGCTTTGCTTACGGTAACTGGTTCAAGCCCCGGCCGGCTTATCGCTACTCGGTTGAAGATTCAATTTACCTGGCACCTGACCAGCAGG
>JAYVEE010000431.1:0-8205 GCA_043749005.1 Polaromonas sp.
ATAGCGCGGGTGCTGGCCAACGATTGTGAGGTGTTGCTGATGGACGAACCCTTTGGCGCGCTGGACGCGCTGACACGCGAAAAATTGCAGCAAGACCTGCTTGAAATTTGGGAGCGCACCAAGCTGACCATCATCTTCGTGACCCATGCAGTTGAAGAGGCTGTGCTGCTGTCAGACCGGGTGGTGGTGATGACGGCTGGGCCAGGGCGGATAGAAGAAGACGTGAAGCTGGCTCTTAACCGACCACGCGATATTGTGGGTATTGAATTTAACCAGGTCCGGCGTGACATCACCCGCATGCTGTCCAGTCATGTGTCCATGAAAGCAGCAGCATGACAGCGGTATACAAAGGAATGAGTGGCACCGAACTGGACGCGGCTTACAACAACAGCCTGGCCGTTGTCAACAGTACCGAACTGATGTCTGGTTTTGACGACCTGAGCATGCAGATGCGGCGCATGCCTGAGGCACGAATTGGCCTGCGCTACGGGCCAGCACCACGTAATCTGATTGATTACTTTCCCGCATCAACTCCTGGGCCAGTGGTTGTGTTTATTCACGGCGGCTACTGGCAAGCGCGGGCAAAGGAAAACTTCAGTTTTCTAGCCAAAGGCTTGCTGGCACATGGCCTGCATGTCGCGTTGGTGGGCTACACGCTGGCACCTGATGCCAGCCTGGCACACATCGTTGATGAGGTTCGCAGCAGCATTGACTGGCTGGTGGGGCATGCAGCAGACTTCGATGGCGACATGAAGCGCATGGTGGTTTCGGGGTGGTCTGCGGGCGGGCACCTGACGGCGATGTGCATGGACGCGCCTTGCGTGGTGGGCGGTCTGGCCGTCAGCGGCATTTACGACCTGGAGCCCGTGCGCCTGAGTTACCTCAACGACAAGCTGTGCCTGACGCCTGGCGATGTCCCATTGCTCAGCCCGGCGCTGCTGCCGCTCAGCCCCAAGCCCATGGTGATTGCATATGGACAGTCTGAATTGCCAGAGCTGCAAGCGCAGTCGGAGGCATTTTTTGCAGCGCGTACTGCTGCAGGTTTGCCTGGGCAGTTGCTGGCGCTGCCAGCTCGCAATCACTTCACCATCTTGACTGAACTGGCTGACCCTGCTGGCGCTTTGGCGTTGGCTGCAAAACAGTTGACCGGTTAGGCCGTTCGGCTTTTCTCGCTGGTGTACCAGTCGAGGATTTGCTCACCGTTCCAGTGCACCACACCGCTGTGTTTGTTGATGTGCTCGTACACCTTTTCAAGATAGCCGATGCGAAACGGCTGACCACTGATGTAGGGGTGAATCGCAATCGACATGATTTTCGGTCGCTCTTTGGCCTCCAGGTAGTAGCGGTCAAAGGTGTCGATACATTTTTTCGTCCAGTAGGCGGCCTCATGGTGCTGTACCATCATCATGGGTATGTCGTTATTCTCGACTGTGTAGGGCAGTGTGACCAGCGGGCCGTAGGCCGTTTGAATATCTGTAGGCTCATCGTCGTACGGAAAGTCGCCGATGTATTTCACACCCGCCGCGGCCAGCAAATCAGGCGTCTCAAGCGTTTGTGTCAAGCCAGGGCCGAGCCAGCCAACTGGCCGCTTTCCTGCAAATTTTTCAAGCGTGTCCATGGTGCGTTCAATCATCGCTTGCTGATCGTCAATTTTATGAATCGGCATTTGCTCATACGCATGCGCCATAAACTCCCAGCCTGCTTCCAGGCAGGCCTGTGCCACGCGTGGGTAGTCAACAGTGACTCTGGCATTGATGGACAGGGTAGGCTTGATGCCCAGCAAGTCGTACAGCTTTTTAAAACGCCAAAAACCAACGCGCATACCGTATTCATGCCATGCCCAGTTGGGTACATCGGGCAGTAAAACTATGCCTGTCGGTGCGGGTAAAACCTGGCGCGCCATGGGCCGGGCGATGTCCCAGACTTCAAGATTAACGACTGTCCAGACAATGATTTTTGCATCGCCCGGCAGTTTTAGAACCGGTCGGTCAACGATGGCTGAATACGGTGATCGCTCTCTTGGAATCATGGTCATGGCAGGCTATGGTTTGGTTTGAAAAGCTTGAAGGCATTAAACCAGCAAGAACCAAGCCACGGCGATGCGCCCACGCCACCATCATGTGCGGCTTGCTTCCCGGAAAGGACTTCATGACAGCCAGACAGGATGTGAAGCGGATAGACCAATGTGATGCAAACGGCCTGTCTGAATTCGGTATCAATCACTCAAGCAGCCTAAAAGAAATGGTGTGGCTGCTGCCCAAATCGCGTTATGCCGATTTGCCTGTTATCGCAGATGGCAGCGTTTCCGTGGCTGACCAAGGACCACACCGGCCGGTACGGGCTGGCTGGCGCAATACACCGCTGGCAGACTTTACTACCCAAGCCGTCACATCAAAAAATTAAACAACGTGAATTGGCGCTGGAAATTGCCGGCGGCACCGTTGCGTCTTTACTGGCGGCACATATGCCAAGCCGATAGTCAGCGTTGACCAGACGCCGGTTGCAGTCAACAAATGTCTATGGCATATTCCAAGCATGCGATTGTCCGACCTCCGATTTTTAGTAGCCTGGCTACTTCCTGCTATGTCAATTTACAGTGTGACTTTTTTACCTTCACACGCAGCGTTGTGGACGGTCGCAATCTGGTGGAGTATTGCGCTGATTGATGCGTTTATGCCGGGCGGCAAGCGCTCGCCAGCGGCTGTAAAGCCTCAGACGCGTATGACTTATTTCAGCGCTGTTTTGCGCATTTACGTGTTGCTGCAAATGGTGTTGATTGCTGCGGGCGCCTTTGCAGCCATGCATTCTGACTGGCCGGTAGTTTTTGGCATTGCCTTCAGCGTGGGTTTTGTCACTGGCTCACAAGGCATTACTTTTGCCCATGAGATGGGCCACAGCAAAACAAAACTTGACCGCTTTTGCGCCTGGGTGCTGATGACCAGCGTTTGCTACGGCCATTTTATGGTGGAACACTACCGCGGCCACCATCCGCGCGCTGCCACACATGACGACGCGGCGACGTCACGCCGTGGTGAAAGCCTGTATCAATTTTTACCGCGTACTTTGTGGGGCAGTTTGCAAAGCGCCTGGCGACTGGAGGCGTTGCGTGTTGTACAGGTGAAGACTGGCTGGCTACATAGCCAGCTGGCTTGGTCCACACTCGCCAGTTTTATGGTGTTTGTACTTTTAGCCTATTACTTACCGGGGCAGGTAGCTATTAAGGTAATAGCATACTTTGCGCTGCAGTCGGTTGTGGCTTTTGTGTTGCTAGAGACTGTAAATTACATTGAACATTACGGCCTGCAACGCAGAGCGGTCCATGGCAAACGTGAGCCTTTCGGCCTGATGCACGCGTGGAACGCTGACCATGTCGCCAGTAACTCCATGCTGGCTAACCTGCAGCGCCACTCAGACCATCACATGCACGCCTGGAAACGCTACCCAACGCTGGCGCCGCTGCCTGGCCCGCAGCTACCCACCGGCTACGCAGGCTGCCTGCTACTCGCCATGGTGCCACCGTTGTGGCGTTCATTAATGCATTCACGACTTGAAAATCTGCAAACAAAAATGGTTGTAGTTGAATAAATATGATAGTAAATTGCTATTTATTTAATAGCAAATTGGTCAGTTAGCGCAATCCCCTGTCAGTGACGAATGCAGGCTTTGTCAAGATAAGCGCTATGTCTTACATTAATTTAAGTCATCACTTGGTGCCGCTGAATGATGACTTGCGGATATGGTGTTGTTTTGAAGCGTTGGTATAGGACTGTCGGTGTTTTTTGACTGGAAAACCGACTTCTTGCGCTTGTAACCCTCCGGCTGTTTTTTTAATGAAATTCCTGCGCGTCACTCAATTTTACAAACTGCCATTAAAAACATGTTTTAGCTATTTGCTGGTTGCTGTCGGTGCCATGGTTGGAGCTACCATGTCGGGTTGTTCACAGTCTAATAGCAGCAACCTCCGCGTTGTGCTCGCCTCACAGGCCAATTCGTCCGACTTTGCGCATGAAGCGGATGCAGGCTTGTTGCTGTTGCTTGTTACAGAGAGCCAAATTTTGACGGCGCCGATGGTAACTGCCTGGACAGATGCGGGATCTGAATTGGGCATCCGGATTCTCCCTGTGACGGATCAGCAGTTCAAATCCCTGGGGACAAATGCCCTGAAATACGCTGGTTTGATATTACCCGACCAGCTTCACATGGTTGCTGATGATGAGCTGGTGAAGTCGATTCGCGTCTACACGCAGTCAGGCGGGAACACGCTTTTAGTCCACAACTTTGGCACCTTGGTGCTTGACGGTAACCGGCAACCTACCTATCCGATTCCGAAATCCCGGCTCAGTGAACTGGCAGGTGTCGACTATGCGCTGTATCACACGTTGCGTGAGAAAAGTGCGGTGGTTGGAACGGTAATGGCAATGGGCAGCACGCTGCGCGAGCTTCAGGTTCCGCCGGGTAAATCCAGTCTTTACCTGCCACCCCAAAATCTACCGGCTGGCTCTGGCTCTGGCACGTCAACATTCATGGCGACATCTACTGGCAGGCCTCCAGAGTCACTTGGCTCTTATGTACCCGTTAGCAGTGTGCCTCTATCGCCCACCCAGACCGCAAGCAGTGCCGGCGTTGTGGCAGACGTACTCGAAAGTTATAGCGGCTACCTTTTGGGAAACCTGATTTATCCAAGTTTTGTTACTCAGGGCAGTTTTAATGGTGTTGTGTTGGCGACATCTGCTGAGGCGGGACTGGTCGCTGGATTAAATAAAGTGGGGCGTGGTCAGGTACTGTTTGTTAACTTGCCGCTGACTGATCTGAAAGTAGCGCGTACCGATGGCTTGCCCATGCATGGATTTTTGCGATATTTCGCGCACAACGTACTGCAAATGGCACACCTCTCGGCGGTACCGGATGCTATTGCAGGGTTGACGCTGAACTGGCATCTCGACTCTTTTGCAGCGCAATTGCCGACGCTCAAGCTCGAAAAACTCGGTGTGTTTGACGACGGACCCTTTTCCATCAACATGACAGCTGGCCCCGACGCTGTGAGCATCGGGGATGGCAGAGGCTGGAACCTGGACAACAACCCGGTTGCCCAGCATATTTTGCAGCGTTTCGCAGCAAAAGGGCATGCTTTGGGCAGCCACGGCGGGTGGAATCATGACTATTACGGATTGAACGCCAACAACATGAACAGCAATACCTTTTTGCCCTATCTTGAAAGAAACACTGACTCAATCATGCGGGCGGTCAGCCACCCGTTGCGCCGTTTTTTGGGGTTTACGACATCGACACCCAAGGATATGCCACCGTTTTTGCTGCCAACGGCACAAAAGCTCAAGTTATGGGTTGACCAGTTTTTTGGGCCGCTTTTACGCGAGTATTCGCCACCTGTAGGCAACAATCCGACGTGGGCCATGGACTGGCTTGAGGGCCAGGGTGTGGTGGCTGCGTACTTTGCAGGCCATACGGGAATGGGTCCAACGCGCCAATACCGCGATGGGCAATTGCGCAACCCCGATTTGTGGGTGTTTCCTGTCACGCCCTTTGGCCGGTATGCGACGTTTGAAGAATTTCAGACAGCCAATCTGCCCAAAAAAGAAGTTATCGAGTGGTATCGCAGTTCGGTTGATTTCGCGATCGCCCACAACACGACCCGCATGATTTACATGCACCCCAACGGCGCTGATGTCTGGCCCGATGTGCTGCTTGATCTTCTGGCTTATGCCAATGCGTACGGCGAGCACAAGTTCAGGTGGTACACCATGACTAGGCTGGCCGACTTCATGACTGCCCGGCGCGACGTGACCTGGACAGAGCAACGCACCAGGGGCGGTACATCCAAGTTTGAAATTACTCACACCAGCAGCCTGAGGGAAATGGTCTGGCTGCTGCCCAAAGCGCGGTATACCGCTTTGCCTTTTAGCGAAGATGGCAGCGTTACGGTGTCAGACCAGGGTGCCTTTTGGGCTGTACGGGCTGGCAATACCCGTCGGGCGAGTTTTACTGCTGTGAATCCGACAGTTCGCAAGTGAGCTGAGTGTCCAACGCGGCTTTTAAGAACCCTGGATCGGTTACCCCCTGCGCGGTGCAATCATATGCCGGATGATGGTGCGGCTTAAATGGCAGAAATCAATAAATAAAACTGATGTCGGAACCCTGCAAATTAAGTACGCCGCTTAATTGAAGCCCGCGCAGCTTGCAACACATCCCGCGTCATCAAAGCCTCTCTCCGCGCCGCTTCAGCAAAATCATCTCCACCCGACGCATACAAAATTGCCCGAGACGAATTAACGATGATGGGTGCGCCTTCGCGCCAACCAGCGTGCACCGTGGCCACTGCATCGCCGCCCTGCGCGCCTACGCCGGGTATCAGCAGCGGCAAAGTCGGTGCAACCAGGCGTACGCGTTCAATCTCAGCGGGGTACGTCGCGCCCACCACCAGGCCGAGCTGGCCGTTCAGGTTCCATGAACCCTGTGCCAGCCGCGCGACGTGTTCGTACAGCAGGGGCTGGCCTTCAACACCGGCCAAGCGCTGATTTTGCAAATCATCACCACCCGGGTTGGATGTGCGGCAGAGCAAAAACGCGCCTTTGCCATGATGTTTTAAATACGGTGCCACTGAGTCAAAACCCATGAAGGGGGACAGCGTGACGGCATCTGCGCCGTAACGCTCAAAGGCCTCAATCGCGTACTGCTCGGCGGTGCTGCCAATGTCCCCGCGTTTGGCATCCAGAATGATGGGCACATTGGGCGCGGCGCGGCGCATGTGCTCCATCAGACGCTCCAGTTGGCCTTCGGCGCGGTGCGCAGCAAAGTAGGCGATTTGCGGTTTGAAGGAGATCACCAGGTCAGCCGTAGCGTCCACAATCGCTGCGCAAAAGTCATAAATCTTGTTGCTGTTGCCCTTGAGCTTGCCGGGGAAGCGCGTTGGCTCCGGATCCAGGCCCACGCACAGCATAGACTGGTTTTGCAGTTCTGCTGTAGCCAGCATGTCGAGAAAATTAGGAGGCGTTACCTGAATGTTCATCAACACATTGTAAGAAGCCGCACAATCTGTTTTTATTGAATACATTGACTGCCATATGCAACTCAGCCGCAAGCAAATCATCCTCATTGTTGCTGTCACCCTGAGCTGGGGGCTGAACTGGCCGATGATGAAAATAGGGGTCACAGGTTTCCCGCCTTTGACTTTTCGCGCCATTGGCCTGTTGATGGGCGTGCCCGTTTTATGGCTGGCACTCAAGGTGATGAAAGTGCCCTTTTATGTGGGGCGCAAAGACTGGCGCGAGTTGTTCTGGCTGGCGGTGACCAATATGTTTATCTGGCATGTGCTGATTATTTTGGCCATCAGCGTGCTCAGCAGCGGTCGGGCGGCAATTCTGGGCTACACCATGCCGGTGTTTTCAGCGCTGCTGGGCGTGGCTTTTTTCGGTGCGCGGATGCGGCGCGCGCAGTGGCTGGGTGTGGGCGCGGCGGCGATCGGCGTGTCGCTGCTGCTCTTCAACGAATTGACGAACTTTTCCGGCCAGCCGCTGGGCGTACTGATGGCATTGGTGGCCGCCGCCGTGTGGGCGCTGGGCACGCAAAAATTGCGCAACACGAGCATTGTGGTCAGCACGCTGACACTGTCTTTCTGGATGACGCTGATGGCTGCCGTGGTCGTGAGCGTGATAAGTATTGCTTTTGAACGCCATTTATGGATGATGCCGTCTGCCAAAACCTGGATGGCGATTGTTTACAACGGAGTGCTGATTTTTGGCTTTACCCATGCAGCATGGTTCACGCTGCCCCGGGGGTTGCCGCCGGTCGCTTCAACACTGAGCACCATGATGATCCCGGTGCTGGGTGTGTTTTCGGGGGCGCTGTGGCTGGGCGAGGTGCTGCACTGGCAAGACTGGGCGGCAGTGGCGCTGATGGCAGTGGCTATATCTACCGTGTTGATACCAGGCGGGCGCAAAGCCGCTTCATGAAGCGCTGGCGATGCTAATCGCCAGGCACAGATCATCCCAGGCTTTGGCTTTGTCCAGCGGATTGCGCAACAGGTAAGTGGGGTCGATGGTGATGATGACACTTTGGCCTTCTACTGCATGAATCTGGCCGCGCAGCTTGGCAAAGGGTTCATTCGATTGCAGCAGCGCTTGAGCAGCCAAGCGGCCCATAACCAGCACCACATCAGCCTGGGCGCTGGCCAGCAAATCTTTCATTGCG
>JAYVEE010000432.1:0-2412 GCA_043749005.1 Polaromonas sp.
AAGTGTCAGCTCATCCGCAAGTTCGCACCGCTTTGGTCGCACTTCAGAAAGGTTTTCGTAAGTTGCCTGGCGTCGTAGCCGATGGACGCGACATGGGCAGTGTAATTTTTCCCGATGCAATACTGAAAATTTACCTGACCGCCAGTGCCCGCCACCGAGCCGAACGACGTCATAAGCAGTTGATTTCAAAGGGAAATCCAGCTACACTGCAAGACGTTCAACTAGATTTAGAGGCGCGCGATGAGCGCGACATGTCGCGGCAAACGGCGCCGCTAAAGCCAACTGAACACGCCAAGCTGCTGGACAACTCTGATTTGACGATTGAACAATCCGTTACTCAGGTACTTGACTGGTGGCAAAGCAGCCGGCCCTTTTGATCACTGCAATGCCTCTTGGCAAATTGGTCAAACGGATTTTTAATTTAACCCGCCGTCTAAAACCATCACTTTTAGGCAGCATCAACAAGCCTCAAGCAGATTTAAAACCTTTCAGCAATTGTGCTGACTGAACCCTGCGTTGTGGACAAGGAAACTTAATGTCTGAATCTATGTCCGAATCTTTTGCCGACCTATTTAACGAATCGCTCAAGCGCTCTGAAATGCGCACTGGCGAAGTCATCACCGCTGAAGTCGTTCGCATCGACCACAACCACGTCGTTGTCAACGCCGGACTGAAGTCCGAGGCCTATGTGCCACTCGAAGAATTTAAAAATGATCAAGGCGAGCTTGAAGTTCAAGTTGGCGACTTTGTTTCCGTTGCAATCGACTCGGTCGAAAACGGTTATGGCGACACATTGCTGTCGCGCGACAAAGCCAAGCGTTTGGCCTCATGGATGAGCCTGGAAAAAGCGCTGGAATCCGGCGAATTTGTCACTGGTCAGACCAGTGGCAAAGTCAAAGGTGGCCTGACTGTTCTGGTCAATGGCATCCGCGCTTTCTTGCCCGGCTCACTCATCGACACCCGTCCCATCAAGGACTTGTCTCCGTATGAGAACAAGACTATGGAGTTCAAGGTTATCAAGCTGGACCGCAAGCGCAACAACGTTGTGTTGTCACGCCGTGCTGTGGTCGAAGCGTCGATGGGCGAAGAGCGCGCCAAACTGATGGAAACCCTCAAAGAAGGTTCATCCGTCAAGGGCGTGGTCAAGAACATCACCGAATACGGTGCCTTCGTTGACTTGGGCGGCATTGACGGCCTGCTGCACATCACCGACATGGCATGGCGCCGTGTGCGTCACCCAAGCGAAGTGGTGACAGCTGGCCAGGAAATTGTGGCCAAAATTCTCAAGTTTGACACCGAGAAAAACCGCGTGTCACTGGGTTTGAAACAAATGGGCGACGATCCGTGGATGGGCGTGAACCGCCGCTACCCGCAAAGCACCCGCCTGTTTGGCAAAATCACCAACATCGCCGATTACGGCGCATTTGTTGAACTCGAGCCAGGCATCGAAGGCCTCGTGCACGTCAGTGAGATGGACTGGACGAACAAGAATGTTGCGCCTAACAAGCTTGTTGCCTTGGGCGATGAAGTCGAAGTCATGGTTCTGGAAATCGACGAAGACAAGCGCCGCATCAGCCTTGGCATGAAGCAGTGCAAGGCTAACCCATGGCAAGAGTTTGCTGTGGATACCAAACGCGGCGACCGTGTCAAGGGCCCGATCAAGTCCATCACCGATTTCGGCGTGTTTGTCGGCCTGGCTGCTGGCATCGACGGTCTGGTGCATTTATCTGACCTGTCATGGAACGAGCCAGGTGAGACCGCAGTACGCAACTACAAAAAGGGCCAGGAAGTCGAAGCGATTGTGCTGGCCGTTGATGTGGACCGCGAGCGTATTTCTCTCGGTATCAAGCAGCTTGATTCTGACCCGTTCACCACGTTCGTGTCGATCAACGACAAGGGCGCAATTGTGACTGGCAAGGTCAAGACTGTTGACGCCAAAGGCGCTGAAATTGACTTGGGTGAAGACATTATTGGCTACCTGCGCGCCAGCGAAATCAGCCGTGACCGCGTCGAAGACGCGCGCAACGTGCTCAAAGAAGGCGATGAAGTGTCTGCCGTGGTGGTAAACGTGGATCGCAAGACCCGCAATATCCAACTGTCGGTCAAAGCCAAGGACAATGCTGACCAGCAGGAAGCGATGGCCAGTTTGAGCCAGCAGTCTGCCAAAGAGAGCTCTGGCCTGACAAACTTGGGCGCACTGCTACGCGCCAAGATGGACAGTTCGGAAAGCAAGTAAGAAAGACTGTCATTGCGGGCTCGACCTGCAATGACGACTTTTTATCCACATGACCCGAAGCGATCTTGTCGAAGAACTGGCCAACCGTTTTGGCCAGCTCACGCACCGTGATGCTGAATACGCTGTCAAGACCATACTTGACGCCGTAAGCGATGCACTGGTGCGCGGCCACAGGA
>JAYVEE010000433.1:0-8183 GCA_043749005.1 Polaromonas sp.
CAAACCGGCAATTCTTTGCAGTGACATCGGCAAATCTTTGCTATCGTCCACACAAGTTTCAAGTGTCAATATTTGCAGCACGCAGCGCATTGGTTTCAATAAAGATGCGGCGCGGCTCCACCTCATCGCCCATCAACATGGTGAACACGCGGTCAGCTTCAATCGCGTCATCAATCTGTACGCGCAGCAAACGGCGCACGGTGGGGTCCATGGTGGTTTCCCAGAGCTGGGCCGGGTTCATTTCGCCCAGTCCCTTGTAGCGCTGGCGTGACGTGGCGTTTTCCGCCTGGCCCACCAGCCACTTCATCGCTTGCCTGAAGTCGCCTACTTTTTCTTCTTTTTGACGTTCGCCCTCGCCCCGCATGACTTTTGCGCCATCACTGATCAAATCTTTAAACGTTGCTGCTGCGTCGGCCAGCATGCCGTAGTCTGCGCCGTGCACGAAGTCCTGCGTCAGCACACTGCTTTTGACGTTGCCATGGTGGCGGCGGCTGATGCGCAAAATAGGTTTGTCGGTGCGCACGTCGAACTCACCAGCTACTTCGGCTGTCGGTAAAAACTTTTGCAAAGCAGCCGCTGCAATTTCTGCATCGGCTACTGTGTCCAGATTCAAATGAACGCCGTCGGCAATCGCCTTGAGCGCTTCCGCGTCCATAAAGCCGCGCAGGCGGGCAATCACTGACTCGGCTGATTGATGCTTGCGCGCCAGCTCGGCCAATGTGTCGCCTGACAGCACCACACTGCCGTCACCCCCGGTTTGCACGGATGCATCTTTTAGCGCGATCCGCAGTAAAAAGGTGTCAAGCGCGCTGGTGTCCTTCAGGTACTGTTCTTCTTTGCCCGCCTTGACCTTGTACAGCGGCGGCTGAGCAATGTAAATATGGCCACGCTCCACCAGCTCAGGCATCTGGCGATAAAAGAACGTCAGTAGCAACGTGCGAATGTGCGCGCCGTCAACGTCGGCGTCGGTCATGATGATGATGCGGTGGTAGCGCAGCTTGGCCACGTTGAAGTCATCGCTTCCGGTGCTGCCGCCAGCCTTGCCAATACCGGTACCGAGTGCAGTAATCAGGGTCAATATCTCGTTGCTGGTCAGCAGCTTTTCGTAGCGGGCTTTTTCGACGTTCAAAATCTTTCCGCGCAGGGGCAAAATCGCCTGAAATTTGCGGTCACGCCCTTGCTTGGCCGACCCGCCTGCGGAGTCGCCCTCGACCAGGTAAATCTCGCACATCGCCGGGTCTTTTTCCTGGCAATCGGCCAGCTTGCCGGGCAGGCCCATACCGTCGAGCACGCCTTTGCGGCGGGTCATGTCCCGTGCCTTGCGGGCGGCTTCACGCGCCCGAGCCGCTTCAATGATTTTGCCAACAATGATTTTTGCATCGGCCGGGCGTTCTTGCAGGTAGTCGTGCAGCAATCTGCTGACGATGTCTTCAACCGGGCCGCGCACTTCGCTTGACACCAGTTTGTCTTTGGTCTGGCTTGAGAATTTCGGTTCAGGCACCTTCACACTGAGCACGCAGCACAACCCTTCGCGCATGTCATCGCCGGTAACTTCAACTTTGGCTTTTTTGGCAATCTCACTGTCATCGATGTATTTGTTGATCACCCGCGTCATCGCTGCCCGCAAACCAGTCAGGTGCGTGCCGCCATCGCGCTGCGGAATGTTGTTGGTAAAGCAAAGCACCTGCTCGCTGTAGCCGCTGTTCCACTGCATGGCAACTTCTACACCAATGTTGGTGCCCTGATCACTCTGGCGATCGCCCATGGCGGCAAACACGTTGGGGTTCAACACAGTTTTCCCCTTGTTGATGAAGTCAACAAAGCCCTTCACGCCACCGGCACCTGCAAAGTCATCTTCTTTGCCGGTGCGCTCGTCTTTTAAACGAATCTTCACGCCGTTGTTCAAAAAGCTCAGCTCACGCAAGCGCTTGCTTAGAATTTCGTAGTGAAAATCTGAATTGGTCTGAAAAATTTCCAGATCAGGCAAAAAGTGGACTTCAGTGCCGCGCTTGTCGGTATCGCCCATCACTTTCATTGGCGAAACGTCAACACCGCCAACCGTTTCAATGATGCGGTTTTGCACAAACCCTTTTGAAAACTCCATGGTGTGGACTTTGCCGTCGCGGCGGATCGTCAAACGTAGCATTTTGCTCAAGGCATTTACGCAGCTCACACCGACGCCGTGCAAACCACCCGATACCTTGTAGCTGTTCTGGTTGAACTTGCCGCCTGCATGTAATTCAGTCAATGCAATCTCGGCTGCCGAGCGCTTGGGCTCATGCTTGTCATCCATTTTGATGCCGGTAGGTATACCGCGGCCGTTATCAGTCACGCTGATGGAGTTGTCAGAATGGATGGTGACAACGATGTCATCACAGTGGCCAGCCAGTGACTCGTCAATCGAGTTGTCAACTACCTCAAACACCAGGTGGTGCAAGCCCGTGCCATCAGATGTATCACCAATGTACATGCCAGGCCGTTTGCGCACGGCTTCCAGGCCTTCCAGAATCTGGATGGAGCCTTCGCCGTAAGCTTCTGATGCGCCTGCCTGATTGGTGTCGATCTTGGGTTGAAAATTGGAACTGTCTTCACCCGCAGCGCCGTTATTAACGTTGACCAGGCTGTCGTTATTCACAGGCTGTGTTGATTCAATGGGCTTATTTTCATCAGTCATGTCGGTCTCATCTCGCAGTTTCTTCAATCACTTGAATGACTAAACCCGCTTTCTCAGCGGGTTTAGTTATGTCTGGGCGGCAGTGTCAATAACTTAAATTCGCATCGGCATCACAACATATTTAAAGGTTGCGTTATCAGGAATAGTGAGCAAGGCAGAGCTGTTGGAGTCGGCCAGTTCCATCTTCACCATGTCCTGGTCCATATTGGCCAGCGCATCGATCAGATAAGTCACGTTAAAACCAATTTCAATCGCTTCACCCGCATAGTCAATGTCAAGCTCATCAACTGCTTCTTCCTGCTCAGCGTTATTGGATGCAACACGGAGGGTCCCAGGCTCAATGTTCAGGCGCACACCCTTGAATTTGTCGCTGGTCAAAATCGCAGTGCGCTGCAAGCTGGCCAGCAGACCCACGCGACCCAGCGTGATGATGTTTTTGTGGTTTTTTGGAATGACGCGGTTGTAATCCGGAAATTTGCCTTCAACCAGCTTGGTCACAAACTCCATGCCTTCGAAGCTGAACTTGGCCTGGTTACTGGCAAACTGCATGTCAATCGCGCCTTCTTTGTCGCTCAGCAGGCGCTGCATTTCCAGCACGGTTTTGCGCGGCAATATCACTTCCTGCTTGGGAACTTCGACATCCAGCATGGCTGACGAAAATGCCAGTCGGTGACCGTCAGTAGCCACCAGACTCAGCTGCTTGCCTTCAGCCACAAACAAAATACCGTTGAGGTAATAACGAATATCATGCACCGCCATGGCGAATGAAACCTGATTCAACAAATCTTTTAAAACTTTTTGCGGCACCGAAAACAACGGACCGAAATTGGCGGCTTCTTGTACCAGTGGAAAATCTTCAGCTGGTAGCGTTTGCAGCGTAAACCGGCTTTTACCGCCTTTCAGTATCAGCTTGTTTTGGGCTGATTCAAGTGACACGGTTTGGTCACTTGGCATCGACCTCAGAATATCGATCAGCTTGCGCGCACCCACAGTAGTGGTGAAGTTGCCACTATCGCCGTCCAGGTCAGCCGTCGTGCGGATTTGAATTTCCAGATCACTAGTGGTGAGCTGTAACTGCGACCCCGTTTTACGAATCAGCACATTGGCAAGAATCGGTAGCGTATGCCTGCGCTCAACAATGCCTGCAACCGATTGCAGAGCGGACAAAACTTTATCTTGGGTAGCTTTCAAAACGATCATGTCTTCCTCTTGTTGTTTCTGTTTAATTCTTTAATTCAAATTAGTAGTAGTAGTAAGGGCAGCGCTTTTCTGTGAACAAGTCTATTTTCCCCTTTTTAATCATGCACTTGTCAGATGTTTAACCTTGTGTTTCAGGAGTCTGCAAACGCGTCGACAAATATGAACAACTTCTGGAAAACGGCAGTCGCTGTGGATAACTGCTATGTTGTTCAAAAGTTATACCCAAAGTTATGACTGCGCAAAGCGTGTGCGCCAGACTCATCCTGTCAGCCTTTCAAAGTTTGCTCAAGCACATGCAACTGTTGGTTCAATTCAGTCATTTGTTGGCGTTCAGCTGACATCTTGCGCACCGCGTGCAGTACTGTTGTGTGATCGCGCCCGCCAAACAGCTCACCAATCTCAGGCAGGCTCTTTTGCGTCAATTCCTTGGCCAAGTACATGGCAATCTGTCGAGGACGAGCAATGCTTGCAGGCCGTTTTTTCGAATACATATCCGCTATTTTGATTTTGTAATAGTCAGCTACGGTTTTCTGGATGTTCTCAACCGAAATCTGACGATTTTGTATTGACAGCAAATCACGCAGTGCTTCACGTGCCAGTTGGATAGAAATTTCCTTCTGATTAAAACGCGAATACGCCAGGATTTTACGTAACGCGCCTTCCAGCTCACGGACGTTTGAACGGACGTTTTTAGCTACGAAAAACGCCACTTCTTCCGGCATGACAGCCAATTCAGCCTCGGCTTTACGGATCAAAATAGCAACCCGCATTTCAAGTTCAGGCGGCTCAATGGCCACCGTCAGGCCAGAATCGAAGCGTGAAACCAGCCGCTCATGGATGTCAGTCAAACCTTTGGGGTAGGTATCGCTGGTCATCACAATGTGTGATTTTTTGGTCAGCAACGCCTCAAAAGCATTAAAAAACTCTTCCTGGGTGCGGTCTTTATTGGCAAAAAACTGAACGTCATCAATTAGCAGCAAATCAAGTGAGTGGTAACGCTCTTTGAACTCATCGAACGTTTTACGCTGGTATGCTTTGACCACATCAGACACAAACTGCTCTGCATGGATATAAAGCACCTTGGTTTGCGGGTTGTCAGCCAGCAGCTTGTTGCCAATAGCGTGCATCAAATGGGTTTTACCCAAACCGACGCCACCATAAATAAACAAAGGGTTATAAAGCTGACCCAGACTGCTGGCAACATGCATGGCAGCGGCGCGGCCCATGCGGTTGGCAGTACCTTCAATTAGCGTGTCAAAAGTAAGCGCTGTATTGAGACGGTTTTTAAAAGGCGCACCGGCAATGTCTTCAGCGACGCCCAAACCCGCCGGCTCCGGAATACCAGAACCCTCAAAACTGCGCGTTAAAATTGTTGATTTGGTAAGCGCTTCACGCGGAGCAAGCGCTAACTCAAGCGGCATATGGTGACCTGAGATTTTCTCAAGCAATGCAGCAATTCGTGCCGCATACTGAGCGCGTATCCAGTCAAGCTTGAAGCGATTGCCAACTTGTATGGTGACTTTGGACAAGTCATCAGCGACCACGGCGGCCAAAGGGCGAATCCAGGTATTGAACTGCTGCTCAGGCAACTCTTGCGCTAAATGATCAACGCAACTCTGCCATAAACCATGACTTGACTGAACCGCAAAGCCCTCAGCCATAAAAAAACATAAAAGGGCGATATGGCATGCAGCAGTGCCTGTGGATATGATTGTTTTTAAACACTATGTATTGTAGCCTCCCTCAGGAGTTATCCACATATTCAAGATGTCGATATAAAATCTTCGTGTGCGGGATGATAAGGACTATGTTCACATCGCCACAATCTCATCTGCTACAGCCACTGCCCAGTCTAAGTGGTTGCCAGTATTAAAAAATCGGCGATAATGGACGGTTGCCCCGGCAGTCGTCGGGATAAACTGAAACTAATTACCAAGTAAGCAGCTGGACACACCATGAAACGCACCTACCAACCTTCCAAAGTCAAGCGCGCTCGTACGCACGGCTTTCTTACTCGCATGAAGACCCGCGGCGGTCGTGCTGTGATTGCAGCACGTCGCGCCAAAGGCCGCAAACGCTTGGCCGTCTAGTTCTCTTTGCGCGGCGCTACTTTGCCCTGCGCGCAATGCAATGCAACGCCTGAAAACCCGGCCACAATTTCAGGCGGTTCTCGATGGTGTGGTGGTTGCAAAAACGGTTCATTTTGCCCTGCACCGACTTGAATTGGATGCTACTGCTGCTGGTGCTGTTACGTTATTCCCGGGGTCCACAAGCTGGGTGGGGGCCATGGCACCAAAACGCTGGGCAAAACGGGCTGTGACCCGCAACACCATCAAAAGACAAATCTATACTGTGAGCGCCTGCTTGACATTACCTTCTACCAGCGTCGCTTTCCTGGTCAGGCTGCGGCGTGAGTTCTCTCGCAAAGATTACACGAGCGCCTCATCTGCAGCGCTTAAAGAAGCGGCGCGGGCAGAGTTGTTGGAATTGCTGCAGAACATCTCGGCTGCAAACAATTTCAGGTCTGCTACATCATGAATCGCTATTTGTTTTTCGTTCACAACGCGCCGCGGCAGACGTTAATCGGTTTTGTCAAGGCCTATCGCCTGTTGCTTAGCCCATGGCTTGGCAATGCTTGCCGATTTGCGCCCACCTGCTCTGCTTATTCACTCCAGGCGCTTGAGCAACACGGCGCCATAGCCGGCACAACACTGACGCTTTATCGGTTGGCGCGTTGTCAGCCGTGGTGTCAGGGTGGACATGACCCTGTGCCCGCCAGGACATTTTTTACCCGCCTGATCACACCTGTGGGCAGCACTACCCTTTCCTCTGAAAAGAAGCCGTCATGAACGACATCCGCCGCACCATTTTGTGGGTGATTTTTGGTTTTTCCATGGTTCTGTTGTGGGACCAATGGCAGGCATTTAATGGCAAGCAGCCGACATTTTTTCCCAAGTCAACGTCCGTCAGTACTGCTGCCACAACGCCAGTATCGCAAGGTGTCAATGCAGCATCTGTGCCTACGGCCAGCGTACCGTCCGTACAGGCGGCAGCTACGCAGTCGGCCAACTCCTCTGCAGTTCCTGCAGGCCCTACTGCAACTCCAGCCAAACGTGAAAAACTGGTGGTGAACACGGATGTTTTTTCACTGACGTTTGATACCGAAGGCGGTTCGCTGGTCAAGTCCAGCTTTAACAAGTTCAAAGACATGGCAGACAAAAATGCTGGCTTTGTGTTGCTCGACGAGAGCGCCGGCCGTGTTTATGTTGCCCAAACCGGCCTGATTGCAGCCAGCGGCGGCGCACAAATGCCAACCCACAAGACGCCCATGACAGCCGTTCCGGGCGAACGTACGCTGGCGCCCGGCCAGAACGAACTTGTCGTGAAGTTTGAATCACAAGAGGTCGGCGGCATCAAGCTGGTAAAAACATACACCTTCAAGCGCGGCGCTTATGACATCGCCGTGCGTCATGACATCATCAATGCGAGCGGCGCGACGGTGTCGCCGCAGCTGTACCTGCAATTGGTGCGTGACGGCAATGCGCCGCTTGGCGAGTCGTCGTTCTATTCAACTTTCACCGGCCCCGCGATCTACACCGAAGCGAAAAAGTATCAAAAAATTGAGTTCAAGGAAATTGAAAAAGGCGGCAAGAATGTTGAAAAGCAGGCAACCAATGGTTATGTTGCCATGGTGCAGCATTACTTTGCGTCGGCCTGGCTAATGGGCGATGGCATCAAGCGCGAACTTTTTCAGCGCAAGGTTGACACCAATCTCTATGCGGTCGGCATGATTACTTCTGTGGGCGACGTCGCACCCGGCACCACCAAAACCATCGAGTCACGTCTCTTTGTCGGACCCCAAGAAGAGAACATGCTTGAAAAGCTGTCGCCTGGCCTGGAGCTGGTCAAAGACTATGGCTGGTTGACGATTTTGGCCAAGCCCTGGTACTGGCTGCTCGACAAGCTGCACGGTTTTATCCAGAACTGGGGCTGGTCAATTGTGGCGCTGGTGTTGCTGCTAAAAATTGCCTTTTACTGGCTTAATGCCAAGGCCTACTCCAGCATGGCCAAAATGAAGGCGATAAATCCCAAGATCATGGAAATGCGTGAGCGCTTGAAGGACAAGCCGCAAGAAATGCAGCAGCAGATGATGAAAATCTATAAGGAAGAAAAGGTTAACCCCATGGGTGGCTGCTTCCCTATCATGGTTCAGATCCCGGTATTTATTGCGCTGTACTGGGTGCTGCTATCGAGCGTTGAACTGCGCGGCGCGCCGTGGACCTTGTGGATCAAAGATTTGTCAGCACCA
>JAYVEE010000434.1:0-22360 GCA_043749005.1 Polaromonas sp.
ACTTTTTGTACGCCAGGTGTGTCGCGTGCCACGGCTGTGCCGCGGTCAGCCTCGCGCTGGGTGACGCGGCCCATCATGTGAGTTGTGCCGCGCTCCGTCACGACGCGAAACGAATTGGCAAACAGGTCTTTTGCATCGACCAGCATGGCCCGCACTCTGCCTGTTACCAGTACGTCAGACGAGCGCTGCGTCAAGGTTGAATTGCCCATCACTGCCAGTTCATTGACCACCGAGGTGACGTTTTCAACCTTGGCAACAATTTGCTCAACCAGCAATTTGTCTTGGGCACTAGGTACTTCGCCTGTCAGCAGCACCTGGCGGTTGTAGCTGTTCACGTTGACGTGTACGCGGTCGCCCACGGTGCCGCGAATACGGCTGTTGCTGCGCAGCTCAATGCCTTCGTCCTCAAGTTGCGCACCTGATGTCCGCCTGTCGTTGGCAACCAGCGTGCCGCCAACAACTGCACCGCCCATCACCAGAGGAATGCATGCGGCAAGCGAGCTTGCTAAGAGAGCTGCCGCAATGGTGTTCATTACCAACCGTTTGGTCATGATGTTTTTCATACTGAAGCCTCCTGATCACCAAGTAATTGGGTATCCACACCGTCGCAAATACAGTGCAGGACAAGCAAATGCACTTCCTGAATGCGGGCAGTGCGCTCATGCGGCACGCAGATGTGGACATCGGTTTCACGCAAGGCGTGGGTAATTTTTCCACCGCCCCGGCCTGTTAGCGCCACCACGGTCATTTCGCGCTCATGCGCCGCTTCAATCGCTGCCAGCACATTGCCTGAATTTCCGCTTGTGCTCAATGCCAGCAACACATCGCCCGCGCCGCCAAAGGCACGTACCTGTTTTGAAAAAATCACGTTGAAGTCGTAATCGTTGGCGATCGCGGTCAGGATGGAGCTGTCGGTCGTCAACGCAATGGCAGCCAGTTCAGGCCGTTCACGCTCATAGCGGCCGACAAACTCCGCCGCAAAGTGCTGCGCATCAGCGGCCGAGCCGCCATTACCGCAAGCCAGCACCTTGCCGCCACTCGTCACACTGGCAAGAATTGCCTGAACGGCAGCGGCTATGGGCTTGGACAAAACCTGGGCCGACTGATATTTCAGGTCTGCGCTGTCTATAAAGTGCTGTTCAATTCTTTGTTCAAGCATGGGGTGATGATAGCTTGTCGCAATTCGATGAATCGCAGCTGGAGCCACGTCTGCTTACAAGTGATAGAGCAGCTTAAAACGCGTCAAACGCTGACCGCAGCCATTCAATCCCAGGTGCATCACCCCTGGCAACTCCGCCGTGAATGAGCACCACATCAAATCGGCATGGAGGCAGGCTTTTGAAACGCATCAAATAAGTCCGTGCAGCAAACACGATGCGCTTTTGCTTGCCGGCGCCGATGCTGGCGCCTGCGCCGCCATGGGACTGGCTGGCACGCTGGCGTACTTCTACAAAGACCAGTGTGCCGTCTGCATCTTTCATGATGAGGTCAATCTCGCCGCCACCGCGCCCGGGTGTTCGATAATTGGTTTCCAGCGGCATCAGTCCTGCCTTCTGCAAATATGCCAGCGCGATAAACTCCGCCGCATCCCCCGCAGCCTTGGTGGTAACCTGACTTTTTGGCGCTTTGTCAGGCGGCTTATCCGCCTCTTTTCTGGAAAACCACATTGAACGCTTCTTTCGAGATGGCCCTGGGCGCGGCTAAAGCAGCTGCCGGTATGCAGCATTATCCGCAGGGCATGCTGTACGTGGTGGCCACGCCGATTGGAAACCTGGCCGACATCAGCTTGAGGGCGCTGCATGTGCTGCAACTGGTTGATTGCATTGCCTGTGAAGACACGCGTCACACGCAAGGCCTGCTGCGTCAGTTTGGCATTGATAAAACGCTGCTCGCTGTGCATGAACACAACGAGCAAGAAGCCGCTTTGGGAGTCATTGGCCGTCTGCAACGCGGCGAGCGCGTGGCGTATGTCAGCGATGCTGGCACGCCTGCGGTGAGCGACCCTGGCGCGCGATTGGTGGCCGCTGTGCGCAGTGCAGGCTTGGGCGTGATGCCGCTGCCAGGCGCCAGCAGTGTGACGACGGCATTAAGCGCGGCGGGCATCTCAGGCGATTCCGGTTTTGTCTTCGCTGGCTTTTTATCCAGCAAGGCGGGCGAGCGCGAGGAGGCCATCAAGTCGCTTCAATCTGAAGTCAAAGCGGTTGTCATCATGGAAGCCCCCCACCGTATTGAGGCACTGGCGTCAGCGATGAATCCGTTAGGTTCACGGCGCATCACGGTTTGCCGCGAATTGACCAAACAATTTGAAGAAATCGCCACTGTTGCCGCAGTGCAATTTGTAATCTGGCTGGCCGCCGGCGCGCAGCGCACACGCGGTGAGTTTGTGCTGGTACTGCACCCAGCTGCTGATGCGGTGCCCAAAGACGACGGTCAGCGTGTGCTGCAATTGTTGCTGGCCGAATTACCCCTTAAAACTGCCGTCAAACTCGCTGCTGAAATCACAGGTGCGCCGCGCAATGATCTGTACGACGCGGCTTTAAAGCTGAAAAACAATGAACCCGAACGCTGATAAATTGTGGCCAGGTCCGCGCTGGGCCCTGGCGGTGCTGCTGGCTTTGCTTGGCATGCTGGGGCCGTTTTCGATTGACACCTATCTACCCGCCTACACCGGCATTGCCAAATCACTCGGCGCGGCGCCAATTGAAATGCAGCAAACGCTATCGGCATACCTGTTCGGTTTTGCCTTTATGAATTTGTTTCACGGAGCTTTAGCCGACAGCTTTGGCCGCCGCCCAGTGGTGCTGTGGGGTGTTGCTATTTTCACCATGGCCTCTGCGGGTTGCGCAGTGTCGCAGAGCATTGAGCAACTGGTGTTTTTCAGGGCGTTGCAAGGCTTGTCCACGGGTGCGGGTATTGTGGTGTCGCGAGCGGTGATACGCGACATGTTCCCGCCTGCCCAAGCTCAGAAGGTTATGAGTCAGGTCACAATTTATTTCGGCGTAGCCCCTGCAATTGCGCCTATCGTCGGTGGCTGGCTGTTTGTACATCTGGGGTGGCACAGCATTTTCTGGTTTTTAACGGGTGTGGGTGGCTTGCTGTGGACGGCCAATTTTAGATATTTACCCGAGACGCTGCATGTTGATCAGCGTCAGAGCTTCGAGTTCAAGCACCTGATGCGGGGTTATCGGCAACTGGGTTCGAGTCCACGTTTTGTATTGCTCGCGTTTGCCAGTGGTGTGCCTTTTAATGGGATGTTTTTGTATGTGCTGGCAGCCCCTGCATTTTTAGGTGAGCACCTGCAATTGCAACCGACCGAGTTTTTCTGGTTCTTCATGCTGACGATTGCGGGCATCATGTCGGGCGCGTGGCTCAGTGGGCGGCTGGCAGGCAAGGTGGCGCCCAAGGTTCAGATTCGGCACGGCTTTGTCATCATGCTCAGCGTATCTGTTGTCAACCTCGCAGCCAATTACTTTTTCAAAGCGCATGTGTCGTGGGCATTGATTCCGATTGCCCTGTTTGCCTTTGGCTGGGCACTGATGGTGCCAGTGGTCACGCTGCTGGTGTTGGACTTGTACCCGGAGCGGCGCGGCATGGCGTCGTCGCTTCAGGCGGTGATTGGCTCGACCGCCAACGGGCTGGTGGCCGGTTTGTTGGCACCGCTGGTCATGCATTCAGCCGTGGCGTTGGCAACAGCTTCATTGGGCATGCTGTGCATTGGGCTTGTCGCCTGGTTATACCTGCACAAACGCTACCCCGAGATTGGCCGTTACGTTCAAAACGACGAGAGCGTTAATCCCGGCGCGGGTCTTTCCTGAAGTCCATACCCTGTCCAGTGCGCTGCACGATATTGGCACTGTCCAGATAAATATAAAAAAACATGTCCTGACTGGCGTCTTTCCAGTGGTAGGTCATGATGTCGCCGGGCCAATTGGCAACGCGGTCAATCGTTGCACTGCGGCCAAATTCACGCTCCACGTCCGCGCGGCTCCACTGGTTGATGCCGATGCGCGCGAATTCAGTGCTTTGCAGAACCTGGCGGCTTGACACCACGCGGCCCGCAGCGTCCAGGTCAACCATCACCGCCTGCTGGCCGGCCGGTTGATATGAATATTGCAACCTCGAGCCGTTGGCTATGGGTACTTCCCGCGACGGCTGCCCATAAAGCGCCAGCACTTCCGCACGCGGTGTGCCGGGTTTGACCTGGACGACTGAGCATCCACTTAAAAGCGCGATAGTCAGCGCAGCGACTGCGTTGCGATATTCAAAGATGGTCAACCCTCTTGACATTGAAAGCTCCAGGAAATTGATGAATGGTTTGCGTCACTGTACGATGACCCACCATGACACTTAGTTCAACCTCAGCCCCCGTTCGGATTAACGCAAAATTCCTGCTTGCTCACCCGGCACATTTCATTGCTCTGGGTTTTGGCTCCGGGCTCAGTCCGGTTGCACCGGGCACTGCAGGGACTTTGTGGGCGTGGCTGGCTTTTTTGGTGATTGCCCCCAGCATGTCCAGCGCGCAGATGGGTTGGCTGATTGCTGTTTCAACCCTGGTCGGCTGGTGGGCCTGCACCGTGACTGCCAAAAACCTGGGCGTTCTTGACCCCGGCAACATTGTGTGGGACGAGGTGGTGGCCTTTTGGCTAGTGCTATGGCTCATCATGCCCACAGGTTTTACCGGGCAGATTATTGCGTTTGCAGTCTTCAGGTTTTTTGACGCCGTCAAACCCGGCCCGGTAGCATGGGCGGACCAGATGTTCAAGGGGTTTGGTGCACGCGGCGGCTTTGGCATTTTGTTTGACGACTTCGTAGCGGCGTTCTGCACCCTGCTGGTGATTGCTTTATGGAGGTTCTGGTGACAACAAACTCACTATTAAATCAGGAGCTCATAGCACCCGTATCTATTGGACTATTAGCCGATTTGATGTTAAAAAGTAGCCTTTTTTTGGCTACAGCAGAGAGCTGCACAGGCGGTATGATCGCCGCCTCCTGCACCGACCTTGCAGGCTCAAGTGCCTGGTTTGAGCGTGGCTTTGTGACCTATTCAAACGCCGCCAAAACCGAACTTCTGGGCGTCGATGCAGCGCTGATTGCGCAGCATGGCGCCGTCAGCGAGCCAGTAGCCCGCGCCATGGCCTTTGGCGCCATTCGCCGCTCTCACGCTCAGATATCCGTTGCCGTGACAGGTGTGGCCGGGCCTACGGGTGGTAGCTCTGAGAAGCCCGTGGGCACAGTATGGTTTGGTTTTTCTGTATCGGGACAACTGCTGTCAGAACGGAAATGCTTCGCTGGCGACCGCGCTACCGTGCGGCTGGCAACTGTGCACCATGCCTTGAAGCGTTTGATTGAGTTACTTCAGTGACGGGTCCATGGATCGACACTCTTTAAAAACTTTGAAAGGATTTGATCATGACCTGGTTTGACGGCTTTGAGCAGCGCAGTTTTGAAGTCAATGGTGCATCCATCAACGCGCGGTTTTCTAAAATCGCTCCGGGCGATGTGCAAAAGCCAGCGTTATTGTTGCTCCATGGATTTCCCCAGTCGCATGTAATGTGGCACCGGGTTGCACAGCAGCTTGCGCAGGATTATTTTCTGGTCATGCCAGACTTGCGAGGCTATGGTGATTCATCCAAAGCACCCGGTTTGCCGGACCACAGCAATTACAGCAAGCGCAATATGGCGCATGACATGGCACTCGTCATGGACGCGTTGGGCTTTGAGAACTTTTACCTTTGCGGACATGACCGGGGTGGGCGCGTCGCGCACCGTTTGGCGGTGGATCATGCAGAGCGGATTAACAAGCTTTGCGTCATCGACATTGCCCCGACGCTGGATATGTACGACGGCAAAAGTCTGACCGCACCCTACATGGAATTTGCGCGCGCTTATTACCACTGGTTTCACATGTTGCAGCCTGCACCGTTACCTGAAATCATGATGGGCGCTAACCACTTCGAGACCGCCAAGGCTTATCTGCATGCCAAGCTGGGCGGCTGGGGTAGCAGTGGTTTGGGCTACATCGAGCCTCAGGCGTTAAAAGTATACGAGCGCTGTTTTTGCAACGCCGAGGCACTGCACGCTGCATGTGAAGATTACCGGGCCAGCGCCGGTATTGACCTCATGCATGACCGTGAAAGCCGCGCATTGGGCAGCAAAGTGTCTTGCGACTTGTTGGTCCTGTGGGGGGCGCGCGGCGTCGTGCAGCGCCTGTTTGACCCAATGGCCTTGTGGCAGGCACAGTGCAGCGGCGTGGTAACGGGCCAGGCTATGGCGGCAGGGCATTTCATTCCTGAAGAATTGCCCGGCGAGACCGCAAATGCGCTGCGGCAATTTTTTGTTTGATGCTGGCACTTGCTGAACTTCAAAGGCAGACAATCGCATCATGACGCTGACCGAACTCAAATACATCGTCGCTGTTGCGCGTGAAAAGCACTTTGGCAAGGGCGCAGACGCCTGCCATGTGTCGCAACCCACATTGAGCGTGGCGATTAAAAAGCTTGAAGAAGAGCTGCAGGTGAAATTGTTTGAACGCAACGCCAACGAGATCACCGTAACGCCGCTGGGAGAAGAGATCATCCGTCAAGCGCAAAGCGTGCTGGAGCAAGCCGACCAGATCAAAGACATTGCCAAGCGCGGCAAAGACCCGCTGGCTGGCAGCCTGCGCCTGGGCGTGATCTACACCATTGGCCCATATTTGTTGCCCGACCTGGTGCGCCAAACCATTGCAAGGCTGCCCCAAATGCCGCTGATGCTGCAAGAAAACTTTACCGTCAAATTGCTGGAAGAGCTGCGCAACGGCGAGATTGATTGCGCAATTCTGGCTGAGCCCTTCCCCGACACCAACCTGGCGATTGCGCCCCTGTATGACGAGCCCTTCATGGCGGCAGTACCCAGCAGTCACTTGCTGGCCAAGCGCAACAGCATCACCGCCGAAGAGATCAAGAAGGAAACTATGCTTTTGCTGGGCAATGGCCATTGCTTTCGCGATCATGTGCTGGAGGTGTGCCCTGAATTTGCAAGGTTCTCCAGCAATTCGGGCGGTATTCAAAAAAGTTTTGAAGGCTCGTCGCTCGAAACCATCAAACATATGGTGGCAGCCGGCATGGGCATCACGCTGGTGCCGCGCTTGAGTGTGCCCAAAGAAGCTTTGGCGCAGCCCGCCAGCGGTAAAAAAAGCAAAGTGCCTGCCGAACAACCGTCATTTATCAAGTACCTGCCATTTGAGGGCCACATCCCCTCACGACGTGTGGTGTTGGTGTGGCGACGCAGCTTTCCGCGATACGAGGCGATTGCTGCGCTGCGCAATGCGATTTACGCCTGCGAACTACCGGGCGTTACGCGCTTGTCCTGAACTGGGGTTTTGGGCCAACTTGATGCTGGGAATCCAAACTACGCGGAAAATATCAACTTTATTTTAGAAAGTGAGCATTATGGCTAAACCTGCAACATCATTCAAACCCGGCATCAACATTGGCATCACTGACAAAGACCGCTTGCAAATAGCCAAAGGCCTGTCGCATTTGCTGGCCGATACTTACACGCTTTACCTGACGACGCATAATTTTCACTGGAACGTGACGGGCCCCATGTTCAACACGCTGCACCAGATGTTCATGGCGCAGTACACCGAGTTGTGGACGGCGGTGGACCCGATTGCCGAGCGCATCCGCTCGCTTGGCCACTTCGCGCCGGGCTCGTATGCGCAGTTCAGCCAAATGGCATCGGTGCCAGACGCGCCCCATAATCCTCCTAAAGCGTTGGACATGGTGCGTATTTTGGTGACAGGTCACGAAGCCGTTGCGCGTACTGCCCGCCAGTTATTCCCCGCCGCAGACAAGGCCAGCGACGAACCCACGGCTGATTTGCTGACCCAGCGGCTGACTGTGCATGAGCAGACCGCATGGATGCTGCGCTCACTTCTGGAAGAGTGATGTTTGCAGCATAAGCTGGCCATTTACCTTCAATTAATTCGCTGGGATCGCCCGGCGGGCTGGTTGCTGCTGCTGTGGCCCACGCTGTCAGCGTTGTGGCTGGCATCGCACGGTTTCCCGGGCTGGCATCTGTTGACGGTTTTTACGCTGGGTACGTTTTTGATGCGCAGCGCCGGCTGTTGCCTGAACGATGTGGCTGACCGTGAGTTTGACCGCCACGTCAAGCGCACCGCCCAAAGGCCTGTCACCAGCGGCAAGCTGCATGCCAAAGAAGCGCTGGCCGTCGGTGCGGTACTGGCGCTCTGTGCGTTTGGTCTGGTGCTAACGACCAACATCACCGCTATCACCTGGTCATTCGCAGCACTGGGCATCGCCATCATCTACCCGTTTGCCAAACGTTACGTGGCCATGCCGCAGGCGGTGTTGGGTGTGGCTTTCAGCTTTGGTATTCCGATGGCGTTTGCCGCCGTGCAGTCACGCGTACCTCTGATTGCCTGGATTTTATTGCTGGGAAACCTGTTTTGGGTGATTGCGTATGACACCGAATACGCGATGGTGGACCGTGACGACGACTTGAAAATTGGCATGAAGACCTCGGCCATCACGTTTGGACGTTTTGATGTGCTGGCGGTGTTTGCAAGCTATGTCTTATACCTTTTTATATGGATAAAGGCGCTTGAAGCCCAATTGAATAGAGCGCAAGCAGCTATTTATTTAATAGCGATTTGCCTGGCACTTGCACAAGCCCTCTGGCATATCTGGCTCATCCGCAACCGGAAGCGTGACGATTGCTTCAAAGCTTTCAGGTTAAATCACTGGCTGGGCTTTACCGTGTTTGCAGGCATTGCCTTGTCATACGCTACGGCATGAGCTAGTACTTGGCGAAAATCGAAAATCGAAAATCGGAAAGCAAGAAGCCCGCTGGCTGCGGGCTTCTTGGCAAGGCCTTGTTCAGGCGGGATTGTTTACGCTGGCTTTTCGGTCATTTTGACCGTTTTGGCTTTTGAATGGCGCTTGGCTTTTCTGGCTTTTTTCATTTTTTTTGCTGGCGCAGCCATGGCTTTGTCAGCTTTTGCGGCAGGAACTGCTGGCGTAGCGGCTGGTGCAGCAGCAGGAGCTGCCATAGGAGCGCCAGTGTGTGAAGCAGCCTGAGCGGTCGTAACAGCAACCATTGGCAGAGCCAAAACGATTGCGCTGGCGAGGATTGAAAGTAATTTTTTCATGATGGCTCCAATAAGTTGATGGTTTGGGATTTTTGCTTGCGCCTATTACAACTATTAGTTGGTGACGAGAGCAAGACAATCCTTTAACGCTAACCAATAACGATTGGTTGACGTGAATGCCACCATACTTTGCTTTAATTTGACTCAGCCGCGCCAAACTCGTCTCCCAACTCATGCGCCCGATGTCGGGCAGCCTGCATGGCTCGGATGAACAGGGCCTTGATATCATCCTGCTCCATCGAGGTGATGGCTGCATAAGTAGTGCCTCCTTTGGACGTCACCCGGGAGCGCAAAATCTCGATCGGCTCGGTTGATGCTTTGGCTAACGCAGCAGAGCCGACAAACGTGCCAACAGCCAGCTGGTGCGCTTGGTCACGGCTCAAGCCCATTGCAACGCCCGCCTCAATCATGGCTTCAATAAAGTAAAACACGTACGCTGGTCCAGAGCCCGACAGGGCGGTCACCACATCGAGCTGGTCCTCATTGTCCAGCCAGAGTCGTTGGCCTGTCGTCTTGATTACCCGGTCAACCAGCATGCGGCCTGCAGCGGTCACAGCGGGCCGGGCATACAGCGCGGTCATACCCTTACCCACCAGGGCGGGCGTGTTGGGCATGGCGCGTACTACGTGGTCGGTGCCCAGCCAGTGGGCAATGCTGCTGGATGTGATGCCAGCAGCCACGCTGAAATGCAGCGCTGTCTTGGTGTGAAAGCGTGTTTGCAGAGCAGCGTCTTTAAAAATCTGCGGTTTGATGGCCCACACCACCAATGTTGCGCTGGCCAGCTGCGCACCAGGCGCAGCATGCAGCTGCACGCCAAACTGCTCTTTGAGTTTTTCTCTCTGTTCACTTTGCGGCTCCACCACCTGAATGCTGGCAGCAGGCGCACCGCGTTTAAGCAGCCCGCCAATGATCGCGCTGGCCATGTTGCCGCCGCCAATAAAAGCGATGTTGTCGTGGTGTGTCGTTGCCATATGTCTATTCCAGTTGTTCCAGTTAGTCCAGTTATTCCAGAAATTCAAACGCCAAAAACTGCGTGATCTGCCGGGGGTTAAAGTTATCGTCGCTGACAAACAGCAGGGTCTTGTGGCCGTTTGGCAAATCGGGGCCCCAACACATGCCCTCGGTATTGTCCAGCCGGACCAGCGCAGGAAAGTTGATGAAGCTTGAGACCAGCGTTTTACCTGCTGGTGTGTGGTTGCCAGGTTTGAGTGCTGCAATGTTCAATATATCCGACGCCTGGCGTGTGTCGATGGTGTAAAGCCGCATTGAATTGCGCTGCCTGTCGTCAAGCCCTGACATATAAGCCCGCTCCAGTACCAGCATGCAGTGTGCGTCCAGCATCAGGACCTCAACCACCCCGTTGTCGGCATTGGCACTGGGTGGCGAGGGCGCTGTGGGGATAGCGTCCGGCACATAGGAGATTTGCCGCATGGTTTTGCCGCTGGCGATGTCAATTTGTGTAAAGCGACACGGCCCGCCGTGGCTGCTAATAGTTGGCTCTTCTCCGTCTTGCCGCAGCGCCGCTTCCATCGATACCCATGCCGTTTGGCCGTCGGGCGCAATCGCCAGCCCTTCAAGTGTTTTATTGATGCGCGAGCCTGTCAGCACTCCAAAGTCAAACATCGCAGGCAGCGGGTAAGTGCGCAGCAAGGCACCATCCATGCGGGTCTGATACAAAGCGGGCGCCATAAATCTCACCGCGTTTCCCTCGCTCGTCCAGAACAAGCTCTGACTGGGCGCATGCCAGCGAATCGCCTCTGGGTCAGGCGCTGAAAGTCCCTGCAACAAGGTCACGCCGGTCAGTTCAATCTTGAATTCAACTTCTGCCAGTTTGTTGGCCGCAAGCGCCATCCGCGCTGTGTAAAAGCGTGGCGGGCTCACGCTGCCGCCGTCATCACTGAGCAAGTAACAAGTACCGCTGGCCGGGTCATAGTCAACACCCGACAAGCCGCCGACGGTTGTGCCCTGGTATTGCAGCCTGTGCGGCAGGCGCGTCTCGCCAATCAGGCGCAGCCTGGGCGCGGGTGGAGCCGCTTGACACCATGAATCGCCAGCCAATCCAGCCGTTAATGCTGCTCCCGAGCTGGCCAAAAACTGGCGGCGGCTCAAGTTGTCGCATCGGTTTGGGTTCATCATGCATGGCATGTTAGCTGGGCGTTCCGACTTGGGGAAGTCGAGACATCAGCAACCGCGCCGCTTGCGCTACCCTTGTGGTTATGCAATACATCCTCGCACTCGACCAAGGCACTACCTCATCACGCGCTATGTTGTTTGACCGTGTCGGCTCGGTGGTGGCAACAGAGCAGGCTGAATTCGACCAAATCTTTCCGCAGCCGGGCTGGGTAGAGCATGACGCGCTTGAAATTTGGCAAACTCAGCTTGCTGTCGCTCAAAAATGCCTGAAAAATGCATTAAATCAGCCGCTAACCCAATCATTAAGGGTGCAAACAGCTCCTGATTCAATAGCGACATTACCACCACCTTCGCGTCCTGAAATACTTGCCATCGGCATCACCAATCAGCGCGAAACCACCGCGCTATGGGACCGGAAAACCGGCCAGCCGCTGGCCAACGCCATCGTCTGGCAAGACCGCCGTACCGCAGGCCGCTGCGATGAGCTGCGCGAACAAGGGCACGCCGAGCTGATTCAGCAAAAAACCGGGTTGGTGCTGGACGCCTACTTTTCAGCCACCAAGCTGGCCTGGCTGCTGGACAACGTGCCTGGTGCGCGCGCTCGGGCTGACAAGGGCGAGCTGGCTTTCGGCACGATGGACTCGTGGTTGATCTGGAATTTGACAGGCGGCCGTCGGGGCGGCGCGCACGTCACCGACGCCAGCAACGCATCGCGCACGCTGCTGTTCAACATCCACACCATGCAGTGGGATGATGAGCTTTTGGCGTTGTTCAACATTCCCCCGTCAGTGCTGCCAAAGGTCGTGGCCAGTAGCGGCGTGGTGGGGCAGACGGATGCCGCACTGTTCGGCACGTCCATCCCGATAGCAGGCATCGCAGGTGACCAGCAGGCCGCAACCTTTGGGCAGGCTTGCCTCAAGCCCGGCATGGCCAAAAACACCTACGGCACGGGCTGCTTCATGTTGATGAATACCGGCCGCCAGCCAGTCGCGTCGAAAAACAAGCTGCTCAGTACAGTAGGCTGGCAGCTTGACACGGGCACAACCTATTGCCTGGAAGGCAGCGTCTTCATGGGTGGTGCCACCATCCAGTGGCTGCGTGACGGGCTGCAGATCATCGAGTCCGCCGCCCAGGTGCAGGCGCTGGCCGAGTCGGTGCCCGACAGCGGTGACGTGTACCTGGTGCCCGCTTTTACTGGACTAGGCACGCCGCATTGGGACGCGTATGCGCGCGGCGCGATGTTGGGTATCACGCGCGGCACTACCAAAGCGCATATTGCACGCGCCGCGCTCGAAGCTATCGCCCTGCAGAGCGCCGACGTGTTTATTGCCATGAGCCAGGATGCGGGCTTGAGCCTCAATGAACTGCGGGCAGACGGCGGCGCAGCTGCCAACGATTTGCTGATGCAAATGCAGGCCGACTTTTCAGGCGTGCCGGTAGTACGCCCCAAAGTGCTGGAGACGACCGCCCTGGGCGCAGCCTACCTGGCTGGGTTGGCGGTTGGCTTTTGGTCAGGCGTGGATGAAATAGCCAGCCAATGGCAAACCGGCCGCCGGTTTGAGCCGCGCATCAGCTCAGACGAAAGAGCCATCAAGCTGGCGCGCTGGCACAAGGCGCTGGTCCGGGCAAAGTCCTGGGTAGACGATTAATGCTATGAATTATGGAGCTGATTGTGCCCGTAAGTATGGGGCTGCAGAGGTTTATGCCACATCATAACGGACCTGCGCATCCGCCAGCAGTGCGGGGAACGGCTCAGGCGGCTCAGCATCGGTAAACAGGCGGTCTATCTGGCTGAGGCGGGCTACCTCCACCATTGCTGGCCGTTTGAACTTGCTGCAGTCGGCGGCCACCCACACCTCGCGCGCATGGTGCATGATGGTTTGCGACACCTTGACCTCGCGGTAGTCGTAGTCGCGCAGTGTGCCGTCGGCCTCAATGCCGGAAATGCCCATCAGCGCAATGTCGACCTTGAACTGGCGAATAAAGTCAACCGCTGCTTCGCCCACAATGCCCTGGTCGCGGCCGCGAACCACGCCGCCCACCACAATGACTTCGCTTTTGCTGTTGGCGCTCAAAATATGGGCAACATTCAGGTTGTTGGTAATGACGCGCAGGCCCGAATGACCAAGCAGCCCTTTGGCAATGGCTTCGGTAGTGGTGCCGATATTCAATATCAACGAGCAGTCGTTGGGCACGGCTTTAGCTACGGCCTTTGCAATACGCGCTTTGCCTGCAGCATTCAGGCTTTCGCGTTGCTTGTAGGCTACGTTCTCAACTGTTGAGCCAGGCATTCGCACGCCGCCGTGAAAGCGCGCTAGCAGTCCTTCGTCGGCCAGGCGCTGCACGTCGCGGCGCACGGTTTGCAAAGTGACACCCAATTTTTCTGCCAGGCACTCTACCGTCACAGTGCCTTGCGCCTGCACGACAGTCAGCATCGTGAGTTGTCGTGGATTGCAATTCATAGTCTGTATTTTGAAGCGAAAAAGCAGATTAACAATAAAAAAACAATTAGAAACGAAAAGAAAAGAATACTTTAAGGGTTAATACGAAGATAAAAAGAAAACAATCGAACAACAATGAAAGTCAGCTTCGGTTTAAGTTGCATGGCTATTTGGCGTGCACGGGAGGTCTTTAAATAAGGTGTGCGATGGAATTGTGCTTGGAGGGCATCAGTAAAAAAGTCGGGGCTGAAACCTGGCTGTACAGCCTGGACATCGCGCCGAGCAAAGGTGCGGTCACGGTGCTGCTGGGCGCTACACAAGCCGGCAAAACCAGTCTGATGCGCATCATGGCGGGGCTGGACGTGCCAACTGCTGGCCGCGTACTGGTTGACGGTGCCAATGTCGTGGGGATGCCAGTGCGCGAGCGCAACGTAGCCATGGTGTACCAGCAGTTCATCAATTACCCGTCTTTCACCGTCAGGCACAACATTGCTTCGCCGCTGAAGCTGCGCGGTGAAAAAAACATCGATGGGCGGGTGCGCGAATTGGCTGAAAAGCTCCACATCGATATGTTTTTAGACCGCTTGCCGGCCGAATTGTCTGGCGGCCAGCAGCAGCGCGTAGCTCTGGCCAGAGCACTGGCCAAAAATGCGCCTTTGATGCTTCTTGACGAGCCGCTTGTCAACCTGGACTACAAGCTGCGCGAGGAGCTGCGTGATGAGTTGACGACCCTGTTTTCCGCGGGCGACTCAACCGTGATTTATGCCACCACCGAGCCTGGCGAAGCGCTGCTGCTGGGCGGCTATACCGCTGTAATGGACGGTGGTGAGTTGCTGCAATACGGGCCAACCGCCGAGGTGTTTCATCGCCCGCAATCGCTCAGGGTGGCCAAGGCTTTCAGCGACCCGCCGATGAATTTATTGCCAGCCGTCGTTTCGCGTGACGGGATACAGCTTAGCGGTGGACCATTACTTGCCGTGCCCGCTGATTCGCGCGAGTCAGCCTCTATCCGTCCAGAGCAGCCCGTTACGGTGGGAATACGCGCCAGTGCGCTGGGCCTGCTTCAGGGCAGTGCCGGCGTTTTCTTGTCCGGTCGCGTTGAATTGGCTGAAATTTCAGGCTCGGACACCTATGTGCATGCCAGCACTGCTGTGGGCGAGTTGGTAGCGCAGCTGACGGGTGTACAGCGCTTTGAGTTGGGATCGCAGGTGTCGCTGTTTGTCGACCCCGCGCAGGTGTATCTGTTCAATCAGGCCGGTGCTTTGCTGCGCGCGCCGCATCGCGCTAAGGTGCATTGACATGGCCCGGATTGAACTCGACCTGGCTCACGCCTACAAAACCAACCCGTTGCAAGACAGCGACTACGCGTTGCTGCCATTAAAGATGACGTTTGAAGACGGCGGTGCCTATGCATTGCTGGGGCCGTCTGGATGTGGCAAAACCACCATGCTTAACATCATGTCGGGTCTGGTTGCGCCATCACAGGGCACTGTGCGCTTTGACGGTCAAGACGTGACGACGGCAACGCCGCAGCAGCGCAACATCGCTCAGGTCTTTCAATTCCCGGTGGTGTATGACACGATGACAGTGTTTGACAATCTGGCGTTTCCGCTGCGCAACCGAAAGATGTCACTCGCGCAAATCAACAAGCGAGTCGGCGACATCGCCGACATGCTGGAATTAAACGGCCAATTGCATCAGCGCGCTGCTGGCTTGGCCGCGGACGCCAAGCAAAAAATATCGTTAGGCCGTGGCCTGGTTCGACCCGACGTGTCAGCGGTGTTGTTTGACGAGCCGCTGACCGTCATTGACCCGCACCTGAAGTGGCAGCTACGGCGCAAGCTCAAACAAATTCACCATGAACTCAAGCTCACGCTGATCTACGTTACGCATGACCAGATTGAGGCGCTAACCTTTGCCGACCAGGTGGTGGTGATGACGCGCGGCAAAGCCGCGCAGGTGGGTTCGGCAGCAGACTTGTTTGAAAGACCAAGTCATACCTTTGTTGGTAACTTTATCGGTTCGCCTGGTATGAATTTCATAGCAGGCAATATCAAGGGCGGCTGCTTTGAAGCGGGTGGTGCCGTACTGCCTCTGCCCGCTGGTCGCTGCCTGCCTGACGGCGACATCAAGCTGGGTATCCGGCCTGAATATTTGTTGCCTGTGCCAGCCCACTCGCCTGGTGCATTGGCGATGTCAGTGCTGCAATTGCAAGACGTTGGTACCCATGTTATTTTGTCTGCTGTGCTCTCCGGAAAAACGCTCAAGGCTCGGTTGCCTGTGACAGGCCTGCAGCTTGCAGTGGGCAATATTGTGTGGCTGAAAGTGTTGAGTGAGCACACCTGCTTTTATAAAAACGAAGAGATATTGCCATGAGCACCACCACCAAACCGGTGAATCAAAAAGCCTGGTTTTTAATTTTGCCAGTGCTGATCTGCGTCGCTTTTTCGGCAATTTTGCCATTGATGACTGTGGTCAATTATTCGGTGCAGGACATCATTTCGCCCGAGCGTAAGGTGTTTGTCGGAACTGAATGGTTTGCCGCCGTGGTGCGCGATGAAGAGCTTCACGGCGCGTTGCTGCGGCAGTTGACGTTTTCAATCGCTGTTCTGGCAGTGGAGCTCCCACTGGGAATCTTGCTGGCGCTGTCGATGCCTGCCAGCGGCTGGAAGGCGTCGGCCACGCTGGTCATTGTGGCGTTGTCGCTGCTTATTCCGTGGAATGTGGTGGGCACTATTTGGCAAATATTTGGCCGCACAGATATTGGGCTGATGGGAGCGGCGCTACAAGGCCTTGGGATCGATTACAGCTACACCGGAAACGCCGCCCACGCATGGGCAACTGTGCTGCTGATGGATGTGTGGCACTGGACACCTCTGGTGGCTTTGTTGGGTTATGCGGGTTTGCGCTCCATACCCGATGCTTACTACCAGGCCGCCAGCATTGATGGCGCCTCGAAGTTTGCGGTTTTCAGGTACGTGCAGTTACCCAAAATGCGCGGCGTGCTCATGATTGCTGTTCTGCTGAGGTTTATGGACAGTTTCATGATTTACACCGAACCTTTTGTGCTGACGGGCGGCGGACCGGGTAACTCGACAACCTTTTTATCGCAGTTTTTGACGCAAAAAGCAGTCGGGCAGTTTGACTTGGGGCCAGCTGCAGCGTTTTCGCTCATCTACTTTTTAATTATTTTGCTGATGTGCTTCATCTTGTACAACTGGATGCAACGCGTTGGAACCCAGCAAAAGGAGGGCAACCATGCATAAAACGGGCTTTCAAAAGCGATCGGTCTTTTTGGCGTTTTACATTGTCTTTGCGTTGTTGCCGATTTACTGGATGGTCAACATGTCGTTCAAGACGAACGGCGAGATTCTGGCCAGTTTTTCCTTGTTTCCGCAGCAATTCACCTGGAACAACTACCGCACGATTCTGACCGATCCGTCCTGGTATTCGGGCTATATCAACAGCCTGATTTACGTCGCTATCAATACGGTGATCTCGTTGGCTGTGGCGTTGCCCGCCGCATATGCCTTTTCACGCTACAGCTTTTTAGGGGACAAGCATGTATTTTTTTGGTTGCTGACCAACCGCATGACACCGCCTGCAGTGTTCCTGTTGCCGTTTTTTCAGCTTTACACCACGGTGGGCTTGATGGATACGCATCTGGCCGTAGCGTTGGCACACTTGCTTTTCAATGTGCCACTTGCGGTGTGGATTCTTGAAGGATTTATGAGCGGTATACCGAGGGAGATTGACGAAACCGCGTACATCGACGGCTATAGTTTCCCGCGATTTTTCGTGACGATCTTCTTGCCGCTGGTAAAAGCCGGGGTCGGCGTAGCAGCGTTTTTCTGCTTCATGTTCAGTTGGGTCGAATTGCTTCTGGCGCGCACGCTGACCAGCGTGAATGCCAAACCCATTGTGGCCACCATGACACGGACTGTTTCAGCTTCTGGAATGGATTGGGCAACGCTGGCCGCGGCTGGTGTTTTAACGATTCTGCCAGGCGCTGTTGTGATTTGGTTTGTGCGCAACTACATCGCCAAGGGCTTTGCGATGGGCCGCGTATGAAAGGAGCTACCAATGTTTGAATGGATGGCTTGGACTGCGCCTGTTGCGGTGTTCTTTGTCTGTATTGCGACGCTACTTGCCGTCATGACAGTTTGGGAAATAAAGTCGCCGACAACGCTTCGCAAAGGTTTTCTGCCGATTGAGACGACTCGTGGCGACCGGCTTTTTATCGCACTGCTGGGCATGGCCTACATCAACCTGGCATTCATCGGCATCAGCGGCAAGCTGACAGTCTGGTTGGGGCTTGCAGCTGAGCCGTCGATATGGATCAGTTTTGTATTTTCTTTGTGTGTCCTGGCTTTTGTGATGCGCAAAGGTTAAGCCAGCGAGTTCGTCTTTTGCTTTTTTAAGGAACGGCTTGACCCCCCTGCAGCCGTAGCAGCCTTTGATCAGGGGTTAAAACTTTTGGAGATGAATCATGAAGTTGCGATATTCAATATCGGCCGTCGTTATCGCTTGTTCCATGGCTAGCCACGGCTGGGCAGACGAAGCGGCAGCCAAAAAATGGATCGACAGCGAGTTTCAACCCTCGACGCTTTCCAAGGACAAACAGACTGCGGAAATGAAGTGGTTTATCGATGCTGCCAAAAAATTGCAGGCCAAAGGCATCAAGGAAATTTCTGTGGTTTCAGAGACCCTGACTACGCATGAATATGAGTCCAAAACGCTAGCAAAGGCATTTGAGGAAATCACCGGCATCAAGGTCAAGCACGACATTATTCAAGAAGGCGACGTGGTTGAAAAACTGCAGACGTCCATGCAGTCCGGCAAAAGCATTTACGACGGCTGGATTTCTGATTCCGACTTGATCGGTACCCATTATCGGTACGGCAAAATTCTAGCGTTGTCTGACTACATGGTTGGCAAAGGCAAGGAATACACCAATCCTGGCCTTGATTTGAAAGACTTCATCGGCACCAGCTTTACAACTGCGCCCGATAAAAAACTTTACCAGTTGCCAGACCAGCAGTTTGCCAATTTGTACTGGTTCCGTGCTGATCTGTTCGCTAGAAAAGACCTGCAAGATAAATTTAAAGCCAAGTATGGCTACGACCTGGGCGTGCCGCAAAACTGGAGTGCCTATGAAGACATCGCCGAGTTTTTTACCAACGATGTGAAGATGATCGATGGCAAGCCGATCTATGGTCACATGGACTACGGCAAGAAAGATCCATCACTGGGTTGGCGTTTTACCGATGCGTGGCTGTCCATGGCGGGCACCGCAGACATTGGCATTCCGAACGGCAGGCCGGTTGACGAGTGGGGCATTCGGGCTGACGCAGAGGGTTGCCATCCGCAAGGCGCCTCAGTCTCGCGCGGCGGCGCCACCAACTCCCCTGCCGCTGTGTATGCGTTAACCAAATACATCGACTGGATGAAAAAGTACGCACCCAAAGAGGCTACAGGTATGACCTTTGGCGAGGCTGGACCGGTGCCCGCGCAGGGACAGATTGCGCAGCAAATCTTCTGGTACACCGCTTTCACGGCAGACATGGTGAAAGCAGGATTACCTGTTGTAAACGCCGACGGTACGCCGAAATGGCGTATGGCGCCTGGGCCAAACGGCCCATACTGGAAACAGGGCATGCAAAACGGTTACCAAGACGTTGGGTCATGGACCTTTTTCAAAGACCACAATCCTGACAAAGTAGCCGCTGCGTGGCTTTACGCGCAGTTTGTCACCAGCAAGACGGTGTCGCTTAAAAAGTCTATTACGGGTTTGACTTTTATACGCGACAGTGACATCCGCCATGATTACTTCACACAAAACGCCAACAAGTACGGCGGCCTGATTGAGTTTTACCGCAGTCCGGCTCGTGTGGCTTGGACACCGACGGGTACCAATGTGCCGGACTACCCAAAACTGGCGCAGCTGTGGTGGAAAAACGTGGCAGTGGCTGTGACGGGTGAAAAGACACCGCAAGCGGCCATGGACAACTTGGCCGAGGAGATGGATCAGGTCATGGCACGCTTGGAGCGTTCGGGCATGGCGAACTGCGCGCCCAAGCTCAATCCAAAAGGTGACCCAAACAAGTACCTGAGTGACAAAGGGGCGCCTTGGAAAAAGCTGGCCAACGAAAAGCCAAAGGGTGAAACTATTGCTTATGAAACGCTTTTAAATGCCTGGAAAAATGGCAAGGTACGATAAGTAAGGCCCATGGTTTTCGTGGGTAAATTTTCAGATTGATGAACTTTTAAGCCGCGTGTCACAGGAGTTGACGCGCGGCTTCTCTTTCTGATGTGTTTGCTGATGAATTTAACGGTTGCCTCGATACCATTTGGACAATGAACAGAGCAGACAATATGCTGACAACGGACAGAAGCGCTTTGATGGCGCGACTTGCAGCCCCCCAAATTTATGACTTGGCTGTTATGGGTGGCGGCGCTACGGGGCTGGGCGTGGCACTTGATGCGGCTGCGCGCGGGTTTTCAGTCGTGCTGGTCGAGTCACATGACTTTGCCAAGGGCACTTCGTCGCGCGCGACCAAACTGGTGCATGGCGGGGTTCGCTACTTGGCGCAGGGCAATATTTCGTTGGTGCGTGAGGCGTTACATGAGCGCAGTACGCTGCTGGCCAACGCGCCACACCTGGCACAGAGGCTAGCGTTTGTGATGCCGTCGTACAAATTCTGGGAAGCACCTTTTTACGGTGTAGGACTGAAGATGTATGACGCGCTGGCGGGCAAGGCGGGACTGGGTCCAACAGAGTTTCTAGACCGCGCGGAGACGCTGGCGCTGCTGCCAAACAGCAAGCTTGTTGGCCCCGGCGGACAACTCAAAGGTGGGGTGAAGTATTGGGATGGCCAGTTTGACGATGCTAGGCTGGCGCTGGCGTTGGCTCGCACAGCTGCTGGCAAAGGTGCGCTGCTTGTCAATTACTGTGCTGCGACGGGTCTGATTCATGTGGGTGGCAAGGTGGCTGGCCTGCATGTCAAAGACAGTGAAACCGGTAAAACTTATGACATCAACGCAAAGTCAGTCATCAATGCCACGGGCGTGTGGGTTGATCAATTTCGAATGGAGGATGGCCAGGCACTTGGCCGGGATGTGAAAGCCATGGTGGCACCCAGCCAGGGTGTTCATATCGTGGTGGACAGGTCATTTTTGCCGGGCAACCACGCGATGCTGATTCCAAAAACAGCCGACAGCCGGGTGCTGTTTGCCGTGCCGTGGCTTGGCAAAACCATTCTGGGCACGACAGATACGCCGCGCCGAGATGTGGTGCGCGAGCCGCTGGCGTTCAGGGAAGAAGTGGACTTCATATTGGATGAATCAGCCCGGTATCTGACTCGGGCGCCTTCCCGTTCTGACATCAAAAGCATCTGGGTAGGCTTGCGTCCATTGGTCAAGCCTGCGGATGACGATGGTGACTCTTCCGAATCAACCAAAAGACTGTCACGTGAGCACACCATTTTGATCAGTAATAGCGGGCTGGTAACAGTGACAGGCGGCAAATGGACGACCTACCGCGCGATGGCTGAAGACGTACTGGACAGAAGTTTTGCCTTTGGCTTGCTACCCAGTCGGGCTGGCGGCGTGACGGTTGGTTTGAAACTGATTGGCGCGCAGGCTACCAACCAAAGCATCAGCGATACGCCGGGCATTCATCTTTATGGCAGCGAGGCTGTGGATGTACTGGCGTTACCAGGTTCTGAGAACGAACTGGGCGGCGGCTTGACGGAGGCGATGGTGCTGTTTGCAGCGCGATATGAATACGCCAGGACGGTCGAGGATGTGCTGGCCCGGCGTTCCCGGATGTTGTTTCTGGATGCCGCGCTGGCCAAATCGCTGGCAGCACCTGTAGCGGCACTATTGCAACAGGAAACCGGTGTTGACCCGGCTTTAGCCGCGTTTTTGGGGTTGTGCGACCAGTATTTGCTGTTGCCAGACTAATTTTTTACAAATTCATATCAAAATTTATAGGGTTTTTGTACGCATGGGTGTTGACAGGGTGCCGAACCTGAGTGATACTCGTGGGCTTCGCTTGAAAAAGCGTCGACTTAGAAAATAGCCTAATGAAAGTCTTGCAAGTGGTTTGCAGGATGGACGACAGGCCCAAGACTGATCAGTTTGCTAAAAGCTTACTGATGCAAGTTGGGAACACATTTAAATGATTCAAACGCAATCCAAACTCGATGTTGCTGACAACACGGGTGCAAAGTCCGTGATGTGCATCAAAGTGCTGGGCGGCTCCAAGCGCAGGTATGCCAGCGTTGGTGACGTTATCAAGGTCACCATCAAAGAAGCTGCTCCCCGTGGCCGCGTCAAAAAAGGCGAGGTTTACAGCGCTGTGGTCGTTCGTACCGCCAAGGGTATTCGTCGCGGCGATGGTTCGCTGGTCAAATTTGATGGCAATGCAGCAGTGTTGCTCAATGCTAAGCTCGAGCCCATCGGCACCCGCATCTTCGGACCAGTGACGCGTGAACTGCGTACTGAAAAGTTCATGAAGATCGTATCTTTGGCCCCTGAAGTTCTGTAAAGGCACGCCATGAACAAAATTCGCAAAGGCGACAAAATTATTGTCATCGCTGGTCGTGACAAGGGCAAAACCGGCACGATA
>JAYVEE010000435.1:0-8150 GCA_043749005.1 Polaromonas sp.
ACGCAACAAAAGCATCCACCTGCAACTTTTGCTCTGGTCCGCTGGCGCCGCTCGCGCACGCTCGCAACACGCTCGGGCTTTGCGGATGCAGCACGGAGTTGCGGCGGATGCGCTTCGTGGCGTCGTGCCGTTGCGCGCGCGTTGCACCGCTTGCGCCGCCCGCTCCGCGCGCCCAAAACTCCGGTCGGTTTCCTGTGCACAAGCTTATCACTGAGCAGCGCGAGGCGTTGGCGCGGGGCGCGCGGGAAAGCTTGCAAAAAAATCAATGTGCGGTGCCCACTGCTCACGCGACGTCTGGCGCTAGATGACTTTCATCCACCTTGTGATTCAGACGCGCGCTACGGATGAAACGGAGACGCTTCGCACCTTGCGGGTTCGGCGAACTGGCGCACCAGAATCTGTTTTGGAAAAGGCTTGCAACGCGCTGGCTGATGCAAACGCGTGCTTGTGCACATTCGAAGCCTATTCAAGCGCGCTTCCGGACAACGAGTGGGGAACAATCATTGGCCAGTTCAAGAAGGTTGATATGCCATATGATGAGGACGAGGATGACGAGGACGGCACCGAGGTGACTCCGGAGTTTTTCCTCACGCCAGTTACCGAAATTACGCCAAACTTTGTTTGGCGTTCTCGCAAGGCTCAGAGGATGGAGGACAACGCAAAGGATGCCAAGCAGAGTGATGCCATTGCGGCTTTTCGAGAGGAGCGCGATACCAAACGACCCAAGACTGGCACGCGCCCGGTTGTGTGCGACTACAGCGAAATTCGTGCAACCCCCGGGTGCCACCTCTTGCTCCTGCAATACAACTACGAGCAGTAAATTTTTTGGTGGCGGACTTGGCGCACAGTACTTATTATCCGTTATAAAAACAATTACAAATGGTGGCTGGATACACCTTGTCGGCAGTCGACCAGTATTCGACTAGTATTCGACCACATGCTATCAAGACAAGAAAGCATCGTAAAAGAACCTTTAGATTTCCGCGGCTTACCACGTTTCTTGTTTCGGGCGCTACTGTTTCCGCTCTGATATTCATTTTGTTACTCTTGCGCAAAAAGAACACTCCACCAACGGTTTTGGTACCATTTCCCCCGCAACCTGCACCATCACCCACAATTCTGCCTCCTGTTCTTTTCCCGCCATCCCCAACTGTTGTGCAAATGTCTCCGCCACCACCTGCACCGGTCTCCTCATCACCCGTGCAACTTTCACCGCCTCCAGTGCAACTTTCACCCCCACTTGTGCAACTTTCACCGCCACCTTCGCAACTTTTACCACCACCTTCACAACTTTCACCACCACCTGCGCAACTTTCACCACCACCCCTCACCTCAACAACCCCTGCTGGCCCATTATCAGCCTTTGGTATACCATACCATCCACCACCATTCCCGGCAAGCGAACTCACGGTGTTTCAGGCGCCGCCTCCCAACCCTCCAATGATGGGGTGGCGCTCGTGGCAGTTTTTTAATCGATACATCACTCAAGCAGTTATGATTGCAAACATGAACCAGCTTGTGAATACATCGTTGCCTGGAATGGGTGGAACAAGTTTGTTTGACCTCGGATACACGGACGCGGGCTTGGATGATGGTTTTCAATTGTGCAACGCAACTCCAACAACACTTGCTAACCCATACCGGTTTCACGCGCCCGACGGTTCCATCAACATTGACACCTCAAAATTTCCGGATATGAAGGCTATGGTGGATCATGGGCACGCGCTTGGGTTAACAGTTGGTTGGTACCTTTGCAACTGTATTTGTCAGGAGAATTCAATATACTTTCCACCTGGTGCCTCTTACCTTCCTGGAGGTTTCATAATCGCTGAAATGGCGCAGTTTAATGCTTTTGGATTTGACAACCTGAAGGTTGACGGGTGTGCGGAACAGGTTACGGGAAGTTCTTACGGACGCGTGGCACTGCACGCACCGTATCACCTGAACTTCATGAAACACGGTTCAAGCATAGAAAACTGTTTCAACGGAGGCGGACCGTACGAGGGTTTCAACCCAGGGTCTCTGGGTTTCTACCCCGAAACAATGTTTCGGGCATCTGGTGATGTTGTCGAAACTTGGACAGACATTTTTCGCGAAATAAACGGACTGCTATTCAACGCAATCTACAACATCAGCAGACCTGGCTTGTGGGCTTACGGGGATATGCTTGTCACCGGCAATGATTTATACAACACCGGTGCTGCTTTCCCTCATACCGAGTCTCGGACACAGTTTGGCGCATACTGCATTCTTTCATCACCGCTTGTCTTGGGGACAAACTTGCTTGACGATGCAGCGCTTAAGCGAATGCTTCCGATTGTGACAAACACGGACGCTATCACAATCAACCAGGTCTATTTTGGTTTTAGTGGAGGCAACTATTCAACAAACGGAGATGCACTTTTTCTTTACAAGCCACTTTCGTGGACGAACAGCACGGTGGCGGTGATGGTCATCAACACCGGGACGGGCGTGTTGTCCGGCTCGTTTGTATTTGCGGACATCCCGTATTTTTTTGCCACAAGTTCTGTGGCGGTGCGAGATGTCTGGGCACAACAAGATTTGGGTGCTTTTTCCACTTCGTATCCTTTTAGTGGGCTTGCTTCACACGACACCGTTTTTCTAAGGCTTTTAAAAATGTAACTATTCGATTTCTTCCGCATCCCCCAGCAATACGTAGTATTCTCCCAAAAACCCAATCCCACTTGCAAGCGCCCGCAAAATCGCGGCCAGAAACACGAGCGTGACGTGTAAAATCGCGACAGAGCTGATGATAAGGAGACCTGCAACAAACAGGATTGGTACCACCGCGGGCAGTGCCACCCAAGAGCACCCCAGGTATGCGGCGCTCCCAATCGGTTTCCCTGCGTAGTAGTTTACGGACGCCGCAGCGTTGTTGCCGAAAAATACGAGGAGTGTGAGTTCTCCGACATACTTTCGCCAAGACGGGAACCATCGCTCCAACGCAAAAACAATCCAGCGACCGCCCGAGGTGAAACCGTATGGGTCGGAGTGGCAGTTGAGGACGGACCCGGATGTCATAAAGTTAGTACCCAACACACCTGCGGACCGCACGGGCGTAACAACCGGTGCAGGCCATGGAATGTGGCGAGGCAAGACTCCGGTGAGCGCATCAAAGATGTCATCCACAGCGCACACGGGTATGGTACCCGGTAGGAGAGAGCATTTGGTAGGAACGTCGTAGGCAAGCAGGAACACGTGGGGTAGAAACAAAACAAGAACAACAATTCCCAGAAAAACGGATACCAGCGTGCCAGTGAACACCTTCTGTATTGCCCATGACCCTCCCACAAGCACGACAAACACAATGCCGATAGATTCGAAGAGTGTGAATCGCCCCTTGCGTAGGCACATGAGGGACATATCGAAGTCGCATCTTCCCGTCCCCAGAAGAGAGTCAAAGATAGACCGAACTTTCTGGACCACCAAATCTGGTTGGCCGGTGACAACGTCGTTGACAGAGGCTGCCAAATCGTTTGCAGCCTGGTACAGACCCAGTCGACGCAACACACCCCTCAACGTGCCCCCAACGCCCGTTGTTGTTGTGGTGTGCACGCCCGTTGTTGTCGTAGTCAGCGGAACGTGCGGGCTTGGTGGCGCAGAGGTTTCAATAACAGGAGGGCTTGGTGGCGCAAACTCGTACCAAGAGGGCAAGGGGCACCCAGAAAGATCCTGGCTTGAGAGGCGACACGCGGCGCGTGGCACGTTTGTCTCGAAGTGTATCTTCGCAATGTTCACCGCCGCCGTGAAGTCTTGGGAGGCTTGGTTGACAAGCTTGCAGGTGAGCGCGGTGGATGCAAGGCGGCGTCGTTGCGCAGAGTCTTCTCCAACACTTCTCAGTTTCCCCCACAGTTCTTCCGCAGGTTCTGCGACACTTGTTGGGAGTTTTTTGTACAATGACGTTGCCACGTTCTTGCCAACGCCAAAGACGTGCTTGGCTGCAAATAGCGAGGCCCGCGGCGCGTCGCCAGCGGCACCAATCGCGTCACGTCCCATACTCCAAAGCATGCGCGCAACATTCTCCACAATGTCAATCTTTTTTGCGTGGCGCACCGCAAGCTCGGCGGCTGGTAAGGCCAGAGCCACATTGGCGTGTGTGTCCCACACCCTGGCTTGCACTGCCTGGGGGGTTGCGTGCCGCATTGTGACGCCAACCCACAAACCCACGGTTGTGTCAGCCACCGAGTAAAGCGCCGCCCAGGGGTCGTAGAAGGTTGCGTGCGACACAAACGGGAGGCCAAAGTAGGACGCAAGTGCGCGCCCGCGCTCCAACATGTGGTAGCACCTCCGAAGCTGAACGTACACTACAGGCGCCAGACTTGTGAGGTCGGTGGTTTCGTAGGCGCGTCCCAGGACCGCACAGTCGCTTGTACCCTCCCAGTGTGCATCGGTTGGCCGGACCAGAGCATCCTCCTGCGTGAGGCGCTCGCACGTGCAGCGGCTCTGGTGGCACGAAAAACCATCCTCCGCTCTGGCAATTGAACGCAAAGAACAGGCACCGCACGGGATCGCAACGCCATCAACCGAATAACACAAAGCATCCGGAGAGTTGCAGACGTCGCTGCCATAGGAACATGCGGTGACACCAAGCGATACGGTGGGTGGAAGGAATATGTAGGGTGACTTGTTTTGACCATTGTCTTGTTGGAGTCGGCGAGCGGTGGGAACGAGCAAGGATTGTTGTCCCTGGCCAGCAAGAACACCAACAAAGCATACGCAGCCAATTCTGGTTGTTCGTCCGTTGAGCAGTTCTGGCAGAAATGGATCAATCAGCTGGTTATCTACATTGAAAGCGGACGGATCGCAGTAGTCACGGCAAAGGTATGGACCTTGTAGCGAATTGAGCAAGATCTTGTTCACACAATTTGGATCTTGTCGAAACTGGCATTCCCACACTGGTGCGATCATGCAGAGCGCATCAAAATAAGGTGTGCTTGGTACCAGGTCTGCCTTGAGGTTTGGGGGGCAGGTGTCCAGAGGGTCCTGGAATGGTGATATCCCCTCCTGGCAAAACCCCGAGGCAAAGTTACAGAAGTAATCTTGGCTTGTCAGGCTTGAGCAAGGACACGTCGGACCCCACGCCGCGCACGAGGCGCTGGGAGCAGGTTGGTTGCACTGTGCGGCAGACTCAACAACACAAAACGTCCCAGAACCAGCGCAAGCAATGTTGTTTGAACAAGGGGTTGCCTCGATGGCACAAACAAGCGCTCCTGCAGAACAGGATAACGTGACATCAATTCCATGTATTCCTCCAATGCAGTCGGAGCAAACGTAATCGACTGCGTTAACAATGCCGCTGGCAAAATTGATCACGTCCTGCGCAAAACTAAGAATTTTTTGGAGAATACCACAGATTTTGCTGAACCCCGGCAGTGAAAATATGAAGTTCTCAAGGTCATCGAAAACGCTTTGAATAAGCTTCACAAATTTCTCGAAAAAATCCTTGATGTACCCTTCCGCTTGGTTTGGGTTTATGATAAAACCAATCACGTCCACAACCATTTGACCCATAATGTTCAGTGTTTGTACAAGTACCGTGCTCACAAACTGCCCAAGTTGCTCCAAAACCGTGATTGTCAGATACATTGCATTGAAAAAACCACCGAATTGACCCGAATTTTTCACAATCACGTTTGCACTAGGGTTTTGCGCAACTGTGGATCGGGTAAATTCAACCACATCAATTCCGCGCACAAATTCGGTAAAGCCAATAAGAGGGTCTCGAATTCCAAGAATTGACACCGTGATGAAGTTTTGCACAAACTGGGTTGCATCTGCCATGATGAGGTTCACAAACGTGTTGAATGACGGAAGTCCCCCGGAGCTGAACAGGTTTAAAAACTGATTCATCTCAATGTATCCAAAGTAGAAAGGCCAGAAAGTAACCACATTCAGAAAGCTCACCGTCATTGTAACAAACCCAGTTTCGATTGGATGGTGTTGAAATGCCAAGTGGGTGCCCGAATCCGGTGTGCAGTATGGCGCCACCCACTGGCAGTTCCCCGCCCTGTAGCAGCTTGCGGCGTTTGTTTGTGCCGCGGGTTGATAGCAGCTTGAAGAAGGATCGTGTTTGAAGGCAATGTAATCCTTTAAAAATTGTTTTGTGTGAACTGTAGATGAGTCACCAAAAGACGTCTGGGTTGATAGTGTGCCCGTTCCAATGTTGAATTGTGTGTACTGGTTTTGTAATATCAAGCCCAAGATGGAGCCCAGGATGTTGACTCCCTTCAAGACAATCTCGTTTCCGGTACACACCAGATACAAGATGTCGTTGTTCAGCGTGTTGGGGTTGAAAAGCGAGCTCACCGTGCAGAACTCTTGCCCATTGGTGATGCAGTTTGTGATGGACACCACCTCCGCAAATGCGACGTCCAGTATCAGGCGCACCGTGTTTACAAACCCTTCGAGGAGGGCAACCGCCTCGACGTCAAACGCGCACAAAGGCTGAGAATTGTAATCATGGTACGCCAAATTGTACGTTGGGCATTGCGACGAGTTGTAGAAGTCGCAACCCACAAGCTGTCCGTTTGCAAAGCGCGCGCTGCACATCTGGTTCAGGAAATACTGCGATTTCAGCGACCCAATGAGCGCGTAGTTCACGTAGTTGTATTGCTTGCAATTGAGGTGCGCCACTTGTTCGCCAGCCGCGGCGTTGGGGTTCAGGAAAAACTCAAAAACGTCGGGGATGCTCTGGATGAAGTAGTCTGCGTCGGAACGCGCAGGGGCCCCAAAAGTGCTGATGCAAGACTCGTCAATGGGGAGGCCTGCAATGAAGCTTGTGGACATGTACGAAATTTGAAATCCAAACGCCGTGACGGCGTCGGCGACATACGCCACCCCAAAGCTCGTGAGCTCACGGACGGGTGGGTAATACGGCGCAAACCCGTTCCCGACGTGGTCTCCCGCCTGCCGCATTCTTCGGGTCACCAGGTATTCAAACCGCGGCATGTTGTCGTAGAGGCCCACCAAGACGTTAGAGAAGGATTGGGATGAAGTGCTCTGCCTGGAGAAAGAGCCAACTCCGCAAACGGTGATGGCGTTTGCAAACACGCTCCCAGAAACCGTGGTGTTCCCAACGTAGGATGTGTAGGTGTTGTATGTAATGGCATTTGTTCCCGGACCGATCAAAAAACGCGTAATAAGCTCGGTGAACCACTGAACAACACCAACCAGTACATCGGTTGCATCTGCAAAGCCTTGCCCAAAAGCCTTCAGATACACGGGATATATACCCGCAAAGCTCTTGGTCCAAAAAACGTTGCTTGCGTTGTAGAGCGCGTTGAACGCTGGGGTGAAATCCAACGCTTTGTAGTAGGCGTCGTTTGGTGCACCCTGCACAATGAGAGCTGGAAGCAGGGGAACAGCATTGAAAACTACTTCTGCTGCCAGAAAGCCTGCTATAACAACATCTGCTGGGGGGGCCACCACGGGCACGGGTGCCCACGCAATACTTGAGCGACCTTGCAAGACTTCCGAGAACACCGACTCCAGAAAGCGAATTGTGTTGCCAATCACTTGATCCGCCAGAGGTGCTGCGGCGGCCACGGCGTTTGCCGCGTGTTGGAATGGAGTTCCCAGGGCAGGAGGCTCGAAGGTTAGAAAACCGCTCGACGCCAACGCAACAAGGCTTGCCACCGGAATCTGCACCAGCGATAACACGGTGTTTGCCGCCTCGCTCACTGCAATGTCAAATAAGTTTGTTTGCGGGTCCAGCACGTGAAGCGTGGTTATCTGAAGAAGACCTTTGTCCGCAAGACACGAGCACTCCACACGCGTCACCAGGTCGTAGTACACAAGTCGCAGGTGTGAGATGGAGCCGGTGAGGTCGAGCGGTTGTTGCAGGCCCCCAACAAGCCACGTGGCCACGGCCGAGCACGCCGAACTTGCGGAAAACGCAAGTTCGGCAAGATTGTAGAAAATACCACTTTTTTGATCCACAGTCTCCCAGTAACCGGGGCACGCAACAATGGTCCGGAAAGCGTTTGCAAGCAGATTCCACACAAAGTTGGAGACAAAATTCAAAGATCCAACAACAACAGACGCTGCCAAGCGGCCCAAGTTCAGAGTAAAAATAAGAAACCCCACAAGTGGCGAGATGATAGCCTCATATGAGTTGTTGATGAAAATGA
>JAYVEE010000436.1:0-2392 GCA_043749005.1 Polaromonas sp.
ACTACAAGTTTACGTCGCATTTTTATTTTACCTGATCACTTATTTAATTACTGGCGCAAACTCGCCTTTTGCGTAGCGCATTGCCATCACCTCTAATGATCCACTTTTATTTTTGACGCTTTACCCGCGCTGCCAAAGGCCTCAAAACGGCTTTTGCAGACACTTCTGGCGGCGATAGTCGCGGCTTTAAGAAAAAATCGTGGATCAAATTCTTGTGGGTGTTGTGCCATTTCTTTGCGAATGGTCGCGGTCATGGCCAGCCGAATATCGGTATCAATATTGACTTTACGCACGCCATTTTTAATACCTTCTACAATTTCAGAAACCGGTACGCCATAGGTTTCTTTAATTTGCCCACCGTATTCGCGAATCATTTGCAGCCATTCTTGCTCTACACTGGATGAGCCGTGCATGACTAAATGTGTGTTGGGAATACGCGCGTGAATACTGCGTATGCGGTCAATTGAAAGAATATCACCTGTGGGCGGGCGGCTAAATTTATAGGCACCGTGGCTAGTGCCAATGGCAATGGCCAGCGCGTCAATTTGCGTGCGTTTGACAAAATCCGCAGCCTGCTCGGGGTCAGTCAGCAACTGGTCCATCGTCATGGTTGCGTCGGTGCCGTGGCCGTCTTCCTTGTCGCCCTTCATGGTCTCCAGACTTCCCAGACAACCCAACTCACCTTCAACCGTGATGCCCTTGATGTGCGCCATGTCGACCACTTTGCGGGTCACGTCAACGTTGTAGTCGTAGTCGGCGATAGTTTTGCCATCGGCCATCAAACTGCCGTCCATCATCACTGAACTGAATCCCAAATTAATAGCGCCCTGGCACACATCGGGGCTTTGACCGTGGTCCTGGTGCATGACCAGCGGGATGTGGGGGTAGGCCTCAATCGCAGCCGCAATCAGGTGCTTGATGAAAGACTCACCGGCATATTTGCGTGCGCCTGCGCTGGCTTGCAAAATCACTGGCGCACCCACTTCGTCGGCGGCTTGCATCACGGCTTGTACCTGCTCCAGATTGTTGACATTAAAAGCTGGAATACCGTAGCTGTTGACTGCTGCATGGTCTAGCAGCTCGCGCATGGATACGAGTGGCATGGTGAGATCCCCAGAAAATATGGTTTGCCGAAAAAAGCTAGAGCCAGAAGTACCGCTTGGTAACTGCGCCGTAACCGGGATGAAACGCCGCTAGATTCTAGCGTTTCGCTTTACAAAACCCGTCACCCGCTCCAGTACCGGCGCACGACTTCGCATCACTGACGCCATCGTCGCCACAATCGTGATGTGGCTCACGGTGTCATACAGCTCGGACTCAACCTGCACGCCGCTGTTTTTCAGGCGTTGGGTCATGCCGACCGTGCTGCGCTGGGTGTTGACCAGACTGTCGTTGACTGGCGCCAGCAACAATGCCGGTGGTGACGCGCTGGACGCGTGAAACAAAGCCTGACTGTCGGGCGGCGTTCCTGGCCACTCAAAAGCCACCTGGGTTTTGCGGTCACCAATCGGTAAAAAATCATACGGACCGGCCAAGCCTATCCAGCCCGCCAGGTTGGCGGGACTCAGTCCAGCGCCGCCCAACCAACGTTTGTCCAGCGCCAGCATGGCTGCGTTGTAAGCACCTGCACTGTGACCCATCACAAAAACGCGCGCGGGGTTTACGCCGTATTTTTGAGCATTGTCAAAAGCCCAACGTGTGGCTAAAGCGCTATCTTGCAAAAACACCGGGTAGCGCACTTCGGGACTCAGGCGGTAGTCGGCCACCACCACCGCAATGCCCTGTGTAGCGAGTGCCTCTCCAACAAAGCGGTAGTCAGCGCGGTCACCGTTTGACCAGCTACCACCGTAAAAGAAAACCACCAAGGGAGCACCGCCAGTAGCAGGTGCAACACCTGCCTGCGACTGGCTCGGTAAATAAATATCAAGTTTTTGGCGGGGGTGATCGCCATAAGGCACGCCTGTCGTGCTGCGGTAGGTATCGCTTGGAACCGTAGCATTAAGCAAATCAACTGCTGAACAAGCAGTTAGAAGCGCGGGCAGCATGGCAAGCAAGGAGCGTCTGGGCAAAAGGAAGTCTGACCTATTCATTGTGATGGGTACTTTACGCAGCAAAATCCCGTCTGGATTCAGCAAACAACCTCAGTTTGTGTCAGACGCGTGCCAGGGATGCATAGCATCCCTACGCCACCCGGCAAACCTTCAGCATGTTTGTTCCGCCTGGCGCACCCATCGGCTCGCCACAGGTTATCGCGTAAACGTCCCCGCTCTGCACAATTTTGCGGCTTAACAAATGGCCTTCAGCCTGGCTAAGCGCGGTGTCTCGGTCTATGCTGGTGTCCATCAACAGGGGCCGCACATTGCGGTACAGCGTCATCTTGCGCTGCGTGCTG
>JAYVEE010000437.1:0-8138 GCA_043749005.1 Polaromonas sp.
GGGATGCCGCTGACTACTGGGCGGATCGAAAGATTCCGTTCCGGTGCTTCTATTCTTTTCTGTAGCCCGCTCCCCAGACAATAGCCAAGGGGATCGGGCTAACGAGGCTCAGGTAGTGGACGGCGAAGAAGCCATGCCTACCGACAAACTGCTTGACGTGTCACCACTGGCGCTGCGCATGAGCAGCCCTTTCAACTCAGGATACTGGCTGGCTGCAGCCTGAATCAGCTCCATCTGCAAAAAAGCCCTCAAACGCGATGTTTGAGGGCTTTTTTACGTATCAAATCAAGCGTTAACCCAATAAATACGAGTGCAAACAGCTCCTGACTTTATAGCATACTATGCAGTCTGTGCCAGCACAATGTACTCCGCCACAGGTACTTCCTCAGCCCGCCGCTGCAAATTAAAGGTGCCGCTAAAGTCGCGCGCTTCCAGCCACTTGCCCAGTGAATGGCGCAGCAGTTTGCGGCGCTGGCTGAACGCAACGCGTACCAGTTCACTGAAAAGTTTGACGTCGAGCAACTCAGGCCTTCCATGCGGCAGCATTCGCACGATCGCGCTGTCAACCCTCGGTGGCGGGTCAAAACTTTGCGGCGGCACAAACAGTACATTTTCCATGGCGTAACGCCATTGCAGCATCACGCTCAGACGGCTGTAGTCGCTGGTTGAAGGTTTGGCCACCATGCGATCAATCACTTCTTTTTGAAGCATGAAATGCTGATCCTGAACCACATCAGCCACATCGAGCAGGTGAAACAAAATCGGCGTGGAAATGTTGTATGGCAGATTGCCGACAATCCTCAACTTAGGCTTAAAGGATGCGGCTAATGTGCGAAAGTCAATCCGCAAGACATCTGACTCAATCACCGTGAGCCCTGTTCTTTTCCGCAGCAGTACCGCCAAGTCACGATCCAGCTCGATCACCGTCAAATGTCCCAGCCTTTCAACCAGCGGCTGCGTCATTGCACCCAGACCCGGGCCAATTTCAACCATCGCCTGACCGGCCTCAGGCGCTATTGCCTGAACAATATCTTCAATCATGCCCCGGTCGGTCAGGAAGTGCTGACCGAAGCGTTTACGGGGAATATGTTTCATTAATTTTTCGACGAGCCGGCTTTAGAAAAATTGGCCCCCTTGGGGGGTAGCGCAGTACACGAAGTGACAAGAGTGGGGGTCATATTTTCGACGAGCCGCCTCTAGAAGAATTAGCCATTTTGGAAGGCAGAAAGCTACACGAAGTGAGTGAACGTGGGAGCCACATTTTTAAAGCGGTGGTTCACGAAATTCCACGTAAGCGCGACCACGAATTTCTTGCGCCCAAACGGCGTAGGCATCTTCAAGTTTCTTCTCGCGTATCACGCTGCGCGCCAGCTCGCGCTGGTCGCGGCTGGATAGTTGAGTTTCGCGACGCTCCAGCACCTGAATCAAATGAACGCCAAAGCGCGACACCACCGGCTCGGATATCTGGTTGGGCGCCAGGCTATTCATGGCTTGCTCAAATTCGGGCACAAACATGCCAGGGTTGGTCCAGCCCAAGTCACCACCGTCTTTGGCCGAACCGTCGTCGCTGCTCTCACGCGCGGCGGCGGCAAAATCGGCCTGGCCTGCCATCACACGTTTTTTAATATCAGCCAGCTTTTCCTTGGCTGCCGCTTCACGTTGCTGTGGGCTGACACGCAGCAAAATATGGCGCGCATGGGTTTGGGTGACGTTGACACCCGGCATGCCCCCTTGACGCTTTTCAATCACTTTCAAAATGTGAAAGCCTGCACCGCTGCGAACCGGCCCGGCAATGCCGCCAGCACGCAGTTTTTCAGTGGCTTGCAGAAACAGCGGTGGGTAGCGATCTGCACCGCGCAGACCCAACTGACCACCCGAGGCGCGTAGCGAAGGCTCAGAAAACTCATTGACAAGCGCGGCAAAGTCGGTACCGGCCTTGGCACGGTCAGCAGCTGTTTGGGCTTTGGTTTGCAACGCAGCGACTTGCTCAGGCGTGGCATTTTCAGGCACAGCCACCAGAATTTGCGCCAGATTGATGTCCATCGCGGCAGCGTCGCTGCCGCCTTCCTGGTCGCGCAAAAACTGGTCAACGTCAGCATCGCTGACTTTGACACGGGCATCCACTTCACGCTGGCGAAAACGGGTGACTAGCAACTCGTCGCGCAAACCATCGCGGAACTTGGCAAAGGTCAAGCCGTCATCTGCCAAACGTTTGCGCAGCTCTTCAACCGTCAGCTGGTTTTGCTGGGCCACGCTTTGCACTGCGCTGTCGATCGCGCTCTCGTCTACCCGCAAACCCGAAACGCGTGCCTCCTGCAATTGCAGTTTGTCGGTAATCAGGCGCTCCAGCACAAGCCGGGCCAATTCGTCGCGCGGTGGCATGGCGGTGCCAGCTTGGGTTAGTTGTTGCTCGGTACGTAGCAGGCTGTTGCGCACTTCGTTGTTGGTTACGGGTTCAGAATTGACAACAGCCACAATGTAATCCGCTGAGCGCTGGCGGCCAAACAAAGGGTTGCTGGCTGCATTGGGTGGCGTTGACAAACGCAACGGCCCGGTTGACGGCCTCAGCGTTTGCGCTTGCGCCAGCAGGCAGGGCAATACCAGCAACAGGGTTGCCAAAGGTCGGGCAAAAGCAATTGTGCAGTTACCGCGAAGTTGAATGCTGTTTTTAGTCATAAGTGGTGAAGCGGCTTGGTGCGGTTATCTGGTCACGCAAAAACTGGTAGCGGGGAACGTTGGCCTTGAGGATGTCAAGCGGATTCACGCCCAGGCGTGAAAAGCCAACCAGCTCAAGCTGGAACAAGATACGGGTGTTGGCTGTGGCAACACTGCTTTGCGAACGCTGCAGCACCACGCGGCCAATCCAGCAGCAACCATCGTACTCAAGGCCAACCACTGCATCAACCAGTTTTTTATCCTGAAAGCTGTAGTTAAGCCTGCCCACACTATAGTAACGCCCGCCGCCTTGCCCGTTGCCTGCACCCAAATCTTTACCTTTGTCGCCCCACAGGTCGTTGATCGGCCACTGCCAACCCACGTCGAGCGAGCTGCTGACGTCACGCTGGCGCCGGACAGATGCACTGACGACGCGATAATTGCTAGGGCTGTAGCGGGCGCCAAAAGTTGAGCGTTCGGACTTGCCGATTTTCGGGTTGTACTGCACCGTGCCGTCAAACGACCATTCAGGTACCCAGTTGATCGACGTGCCAAACAGCAAATCGCTGATACGGTCAGTCACTGGCAGGCCGCCGGGCAGCGTGACTTTTTGATCTGCAAAACGCAGGCGCTGGGCCACACCCACGCGCACTGCCTCAGCGCCAGTGTTCCGGTTCAGCAACCGCGATGTGACGCCCAGCGTGAGAAGGTTGGCATCTGATATGCGGTCATTGCCGACAAAAGCGTTTTCAGTAAATACCGTGGCAAAGTTAAAGTCATTTGCACCCGAGTCGTAATTTGGCAGACGCGATTGGTCACGATACGGGGTGCGGACATAAAAGGCTCGCGGTTCCAGGGTTTGCGTGAAGTCGCGGCCAAACAGACTGGCTTGGCGTTCAAATTGCAAGCCGCTGTCGAGGCTGAAAGTAGGCACGGCACGTGATGCGCTGGTGGCACCATCCACTAACGGCGCGTCGAATTTGTAGGTGGTCGCATGCAATTGCAGCTTGGGCGTGATGTAACCGCCAGGCGTGATGAACGGGCGGCTGAGCTGCGCAATTGACACGGCACGGTCGCTGTTGGGTTGCTTGGTCAGCAGGCGGTCGGATGCAAAGCGTGTGAAATCGCCCGACACTGACGCATCAAAACCACTCACGCCCGCCAAGGGCACGTTGACCCGCGTGTAGGCTGCGGTAAGCTGCGGCAGCCTGTCGTAGGGCGGCACGATCGGCGACAGCGGATCTTGCAGGGTTTGCCATTTCAAGGCGCGCACTGATGTCGTCAGGTAGCCGCGACCCCAGCTTAAACTGCCGTCGCTTGACAGCAGCCGTTGTGTCAGCGAGCCGGTACTCCGCGGAAAGTCACGCCAGTAATTGTTGTCACTGACGCGGTTCAAATTGAGGTTCAGGCCCAGGTTGCCGACTTGCGTAAAACCCGTATCAATCGAGCCGGTGTGCCGCAAGGCATAAGACCAGCGATTGATTTTTCTTAAAGCGTCACTGGGTAAAAAATTAGCGCGCAACCTGCCCGCGTAATTACGCTCCAGATAGCGTGCCTCGGCTCCTAGGTCAATGCCACGCTTGCTCATGACAGTGGTGGTCAGTGTGGCGTCACGGTTAGGTGCGATGTTGAAGTAATACGGCTGGCTGGCCTCAAAACCGCTGGTGCTGTCAAGATTAAAAGTAGGAGGCAGCAGGCCTGATTTACGCTTGTCACTGAGCGGGAAACTGATGGTCGGAAATGCCAGAATCGGCACATTTTTAAAACGCAACACTGCTCCCTTGGCTTCACCAGTTTCGGACTCTTGGTCAAACTTGAAGCTGGTGCCGCTGAGCACCCAGGCTGGCTCCCAGGTTTTTTCATCACCACGTTCACAAGTGGTGAAGGTCGCGTCGCGCGCAACCAGGCGATTGGCGTCGATAAAGTCAATTCGCTCGGCCGTGCCGTTGCCGCCGTTGGACAAGAACCGGTAGGTTGGCGCTGAAAAATAGCCTTCAAAAGTGTCGATTTTCAGTTGCAGCTCAGGGCCACTGAACAAATTCCCGCCGCTGTTGATGCGCACGTTGCCACGGCTGGTAACCTGGTCATCGGGCTGGTAGTACTCAATGCGGTCGGCGCGAATGGCATTTGGACCACGGCGCACTTCTGCGTTGCCTTCAACAATAGTTTCCAGGTCGGTACGGCCTGAAATGTGGTCGCCAAATACAAAGGTAGGCGGCTTGATGTCACGGTCATCTGGCGGTGTTTCAGCCAGCATGGGCGTAATTTTGAGCACCACTGGCGCATCGTCAATACTCGACGCCTGCGGTGCGTCGTCCAGCGCCTGCGCCCACACTGGCGCGCACAGCATCCCCAGTCCGGTGGCAGAAACCAGACAGAGAACGGCGCGACGCACCGGGGATGGAATAAATAGCTGGCGGGATGCGCGGCGCATCATGAATAGAAGGTAAACCCGTTTGTAGAATCAGGCATGATTATCCATGACCGCCCAGCCGCTGTAACGCGCACACCATGACTGTCCCCAACATAGCTGCCAGCGCAGTAGCCACAGCACCGATCGCCTGGTCTGACCCGGCCCGCGCGCAAGCATTTATAACCTGGCTTCAAGCCAATGCACCCGCCCAAGCGCTGGACGTTGCCAGCCTGCGCATGGCGTCTGCCGACGCAAGTTTCAGGCGCTATTTCCGAATCGACAGGCACCCGGAAGGTAGCTGCATCATCATGGACGCGCCGCCCGACAAGGAAGACTGCAAACCGTTTATAAAAGTGGCCAAATTGATGGCTCAAGCTGGTTTGCCCGCGCCACGCGTGCTGGCTTGGGACGCGGCCACGGGCTTTATGCTGTTAAGTGATTTGGGCGCGCAAACCATGATGGAAGTGATCGCACCGCCTGTGGCTGTCGACACGATTGCCCAGCCAAATCCCGCGCATCATGCGCTGTACGTTCAAGCCATCGATGCGCTGGTGCGCTGGCAACTGTCGTCCAAACCCGGCGTACTGCCGCCGTATGACGACGCGCTGCTGTCACGCGAACTGGCGCTGTTCCCCGACTGGTATGTAGCGCAGCACCGCAACTTTGGCATGAATGCCGCTCAACAAGCTACTCTTGACGATGCCTTCAAACACATCAAGGCCAGCAACCTGCAATCCCTGGGTGGCGCGCAAGTGTTTGTGCATCGGGATTACATGGCCAGAAACCTGATGGTCAGTGACGGCCACCTCGGCGTGCTGGATTTTCAAGACGCCGTTTACGGCCCCATCACCTATGACATTGCCAGCCTGATGCGCGACGCGTTTTTGACTTGGGAAGAAGACTTTGTGCTCGACATCACCGTGCGCTACTGGCAACAAGCGCGCGAGGCCGGACTGCCGGTGGGTGACGACTTTGGCGAGTTTTACCGCGCGGTGGAATGGATGGGCCTGCAACGCCACCTGAAAATCCTCGGCATTTTTGCCCGCCTGACGCTGCGCGACGGCAAACCCAAATACCTGGCTGACACGCCCCGCTTCATCAAATACGTACGCGCCACAGCCGCCCGATACCGCCAACTGGGGCCGCTGATGGTGCTGCTGGACACGATTGAGGGCAACGAAACGCGTATTGGATATACGTTTTAGCTTATCAACAATGATAGCTGCTTGCGCCCGTTTTTACTGGGCAACAGGCCGATTCAATACATTAAAACTGCGTAGTCGTTGGTGCGAAGCATCGTCCCCATCAACGGGCAACTGCTGCTTGGCCTGTAAATAGTGGTGGGTAAACACGTCAAGATAGGCTTCGAGCGCCTGCGCGGCCAGCGCATCACCGCCAAGCGACAGACACATGGCCGCGACTTCTGAGGTGCAAAAGTGCGCATCCTGCTGGGAGCGCCGCAGCTTGTAGTTTGAGAGTTGCTCGCTTTGCAAACTGAGCACGGGCAGCTTATCTAAATAAGGGCTTTTGCGAAACATCTTGCGCGCCTCGGGCCAGGTGGCGTCCAGGAGCACGAACAACGGGCGTTTGGTCGCATTTCCATCGTTGGTCTGCACGTCCGTCACCACCCGCTCAGGGGCCACAAACTCACCCGGAAACACCAGGTATGGCTGCCACTGCTCGTCGAGCAACAAGGCCAGCAGCGCAGGGTCTACCGCGGTGCGTGCCCAGCCAAAGGCAAACGTATCAGCCACTACATCCGCCACCAGCCAGCCCGTGTTGCTAGGCTTGAGCGCCTCAATGTCGGCCATGACCAAACACACACCCGCCCGGCAGGGCACGTTAGGCCGCAACGCACACAGGCAGTGGCTGATAACCAGCCGGCAACCCGCGCAACGCTGAACTCTAGAGCCACCGCGCGCCAGAAAAGGCTTGGAGCTGCGCGCCAGTCGCGCCGTACGCAGGCGGCTGACGGCGTGGGGTGGTGTGTGTATAAATATCAAATAACTATTTATTTAATAGCTGCTTACACCCGTACTTATTGGACTGAGAGCAAATTAAACTGGTTTGGAAGGCCGGTGCAGCGCACAAATCTTGTTGCCGTCGGGGTCACGCAGGTACGCCAGGTAAAAGTTGCCGACAGGCCCATCACGAAAGCCTGGAGGCTCCTCACACGTCGTACCGCCGTTGGCAATGCCCGCCGCGTGAAAAGCAGCGCCCTGCTCGGCCGACTGGACCACAAACCCGATCGTGCTGCCATTGCCATGCGTGGCCGGCTCACCATTGATCGGCGTGGTAATGGCAAACGTGCCTGTCGGGCTGCGGTAAAAGTAACGGTTCTTGTTGGCAGAACCTGGACCAATGCCCAGCGTACCCAAAAGCGCATCGTAAAACTTGCGCGAAGCTTCAAGATCATTTACACCAAACATTACATGACTAAACATCGTTGTCTCCGTTTCGGGGAATTGAGCAAAAGTGAACCATTCAAATGTTAGCTGATAGTCACCACGCGCTTCTCTAGGAGCTGTCGCCAAGGCGTGTTGGGATGGCCAAAAGCAGCTTTAATCCAGTAAGTACGGACGCAAGCAGCTATCAATAGAGCAGGTAAAGAAGGATATCAATTCGGCCTATTTCCAGCACCCCACCTACATTCGTCAGCCATACCTGACTACGCACAGCCACCCAAACAGTGTCCATAGTAAGTAATGGTAAAACTTAAAACTCCCACACCTGCAAACCCATCGCCACTCACACAGCGCGCCAGAGTCGGCAAGCCGCCTACACAGAACGATACCGCCGTTGAAGCGCAACTGCAAATGCCAAATGAGCGGGACGGATCGGTGGACATGACAGCTGATTCGCCTGACCCGGTGATTGAGCAGGCGGCTATCGATGTGGCGCGGGGTTTGCAGGATACAAGCAAGGGCGAAGAGTTGAACCGGGCTTACAGAAAACTTAAAAAGCCTGAACTACCGGATTCACTCCCAAGCGTCAAAACGGAAAAAATTTAATTGGCTTTTAGGCGACTTTGACGTTACAAAGGCTGTTTTCAGGCAAGCAACAGCCTTCA
>JAYVEE010000438.1:0-2386 GCA_043749005.1 Polaromonas sp.
CTCCCTTGTGTACAGCATTTGATCGTTCCGATGCATCCATCGGTTCGCTCGGATCACCAGCCAGATAAACAAAAGTAGTTCCACAGAACCTCCATAGGCCACCTCGGATGGCCTTTTTCATTGGGAAACAGAATGGCTACTCTACTCGCTCCATTGTTCAATCAGCGTTTTTATGACGCAAACAACGTCCCCCTTGTTGGGGGCAAGGTGTTTACCTACGTTGCCGGAACCTCGACCAAGACCGCTACGTTCACTGACGGAACGGGGCTGATACAGAACCAAAACCCGATCATTCTGGACGCTCGGGGCGAGTGTTTCATGTGGTTCACGCCGGGCCAGTCTTACAAAATTGTGCTCGCGCCCGCGAATGACACCGACCCGCCGAGCGCATCGATTCGCACGATTGATTCGGTTATCACTCCTGCATCATCGCTGCAGTTCGCCAAGCCTGTTTTAGACCCTATGGTCGGCGATGGCGTCACCACAACGTTTCCCCTATCGGCGAACCCCGGCCAAGTAAACAACGTATTTTTTAACCTTGGCGGTGTGTGGCAAACCCCAGGGCTTGATTTCACCCTGTCGGGGCTTTCCATAATGTGCACTTCGCCGCCGCCTAACGGCGTGTCAGGCTACTTTAACTACACTATTGCTCTGCCTATCGGATCAAGTGACGCGTCGTTCATAAACTTTTCTACACAGGCAACATATCCGGGTGGAACAGTTGGCGCCAAGCTGCGCGAATCGGTAAGCGTGCTTGACTTTATCCCAGCGTCCGAGTACGCAGCGATTAAAGCCTATACCAGCACGCTCGATGTGACCGACTATTTCAATGCCGCCATTGCAGCATCGCCAGTTGTCCGCGTGCCAGCCGGTGGCTATCGTACGCTGTACCCCATCAACATGAGCGCGCGGCGTACTGCCAATGGTTTCAGCGGTCGCCGTTTGATCGGCGAGGGCGCGGACAGAGTTCAAATCAACGCCTACACGGGTGTCTATCCCTGTATCGACTGCACGGGGCAAAGCACGGCGGAAGTCTCTGGAATTAACTTCCGCAGCGATAACCCCCCGATGGGGCTGAGCGCTGCCAACTGCGCGTCAATCGGCCTGCAAATGGGCCGCGGGAACATCGCCCAGCAGTGCAACCAGTTAACCCTGTTTGACTTGAGATTCAACCTTACGTCAGACATGACGCGCAACGCCGGCAACGGGACGATCGGTATCTGCAACGACGCAGCCGAACATTGCATCGGCGACCGTTTGCAGATTTACGCAAACCTGCCGCTGGTGTCGCACAACGTGATGCAGTTCGTGATCGCACGGTCAGCCTCCATTCCTATCAAGGGCACGGCTTACGAGCAGCCCTACACCGGCGCCGCCATCAGTTGCACGATTCATGAGTGGCGCAACACGCAGTTGATTGCTTGGGATTCATTCCGAGCAATGTGGCTGCACCAAGTCTCAGGTGTTGAATTCCCGAACCTGTACACATCCACCCGCAAGCTGGTGAGCTTGCTGCCGGCGCAAAAGGAATCGTTTTACATCACAGGGGCAAGCGCGAACGTAATGATTCGCTGCTACCAAGAAGTGTCAGGTTTATTCGGAACGACCTACCGAATGGATCACCGCTACCTGACCCTACAAGGGTCTCACCAAGGGATGAACATTCAAGTTCAACGGGGTGTAAGCGACTTTGGTTTTACGCTCCCGGCTACGCCCGAATCAAGTGTCATGCTGTTGGCCTCCGCTTACCTAAATGATTCGGTAATTGACTGCAATTGTCTAACGGGAAATTACAACGCATCAGGCGACAACCTCGGATTTGCGAACGAGGCTATTGCTATCACCGGCGTTCCGAACGCAGTTCGCAACACAAAGTTTGTGGTCGATAGCATCTACTCACGCGGTGGCGCAGGTAACATTTTCGGCACTATCGGGCCATATAGCTATAACGTTGATTCAGTCAACTTCCTAAGCGGCGCTAGTTACTTGGGCGCACAAAAGGGATCGTTTGTTCCTGTCGTTATCGGGCTAACCACAGCGGGCGTAGTTACTTACACGTTTCAAGCGGGATTCTTTAGTCGTTCGGGCCGCACGGTGCATTTCGTCATTTCGCTCGGATGGTCAGCGCACTCAGGAACCGGGGGGATGGCAATTACCGGCCTGCCGTTCACTTCTGACGTTAACGTGTTTCAGGCGGTGTCTGTGCAATATGACGGCCTAACTGTTGGCGCCGGTAAGCAGTTGGTCGCAGTAGTCCCGAACAATCAAACGCAAGTCATCCTAAATCAAGCTGACCCGGCTGGCGGCGTACTGCTTGGTGTACCAACAAAAGCAGCCGTCACGGGCCTGATCGTGTCGGGCACGTACCTCATTGCTTAACTGGAAA
>JAYVEE010000439.1:0-2379 GCA_043749005.1 Polaromonas sp.
CACCGTAACTTTTAGCGCCCATCAAGCGCGACACCATGACTGAATTGCTTAAACAATTTGCCGACTACATCACTTCTGAATCTGCCCCCAAAGCTACGCCAGCGCCCAGCGTTGCGCAAGACCTGATGGAACGTGCAGAAGCAGACGCAGGCCGCAACCCGGCAGAAGCGGAAAATTTGCGGGGTGCCGCCCGCGCATTTTTAAGCGTGATTCGCTAAGACCCGAAACAGCGCGAAGGTCACGAAAGTGCGCAGGCAGGTTTTAATCGCGGCCTTGTGCGGATTAAAACTTCTACAGCTTGACCCCAGCGCCCTTCACTGCTGGCCCCAACACGGCAACCTGCTCTTTGACAAAACTGTTGAAGCCAGACACATTCATTGGCACGGCGCTAATGCCCAGGTCGGCAAATTTCTTTTTGATCTCTGGCATGAGCAGCACTTCATTGCAAACCAGATTCAAGCGCGCCACCATGTCTGACGGCAACTTGGCAGGACCTGTCAACCCGAAAAAGTTTTCGAGCACAAGTTTGCGATACCCCAGCTCGACAACGGTGGGCACTTCGGGCATCAACAGCGAACGAATATTGGACGTGACAGCCAGGGGAATGAGTTGACCTGATTTAAAAAACGGCACATACGACGTGATCACATCAATGCCAATGGGAATCACGCCAGCAATCAAATCAGTGGTCATGGGTGCGCCACCCCGGTAGGGCACGTGCTGCAGGTTGACACCCATGACCTTTTTCATCAGTTCGCCGTGGATATGGCCAACCGAGCCGGGCCCGCCGGAGCCAAAATCAACCCGGCCAGTTTTGCGGGCAACGGCCTCAATGTCTGCCATGCTGGTCATGCCTGCTTTGGGGTTGGCCATGATGACCAACGGGGCAGAGCCCAGATAGCTGACATGGGTGAAAGCTTCAATCGGGTCATAAGGCAGCTTTTCAAGCGTAAAAGGTCCGAGTGCAATTGGCGTAGTGTTGGACAGCATGAAGGTGTAGCCATCGGGTGCGGATTGCGCTACAAACGAACCGCCAATGGTGCCGCCTGCACCGGGTTTGTTGTCCACCACTACAGGCTGGCCAAGCTTTTTGGTGAGCTGTTCGGCCATCAGCCGTGCCACCACATCACTTGAACCGCCGGGTGGAAAGGTCACCACAATCTTGATGGGTTTGTCAGGCCAGGCAGCGCGTGCCGGCAAGGCTATAGCGACGACGCCTGAAGCCACCCACTGCAGGGCTGAGCGACGTGAAAAAGTAAAATTCTGCAAGACAAATTCCTTGAATTCGGTAAACGTGTGCCCCAATGTACGGTGCACTGGACGCTATGCCAATCGTTCGCCGCTTATATTGGCCATAAGCGAGGCGCCAGATAATGAGCCAGGAAGCACCAAAGTCGTGCGCACAAATAGCTAACCCTATGACGAGAACCACTGACCCCTTTGACACCTATCTGCTGCGCGTCTTCAGCATGCTGATGGCCGAACGCAGTGTGTCACGCGCCGCGGCGCGGCTGGACCAGTCGCAGCCTGCAGTGTCAGCCGCGCTAAAGCGTTTAAGAGATATCCTGGGTGATCCGCTGTTTGTCAAGGACAAGCAGCGCATGGTGCCGACCGAGCGCGCTTTGCAGCTTGAAGCATCGGTGCGCATCGTGCTGGGTGAAATTGATAGCTTGTTGGCGCCTGCTGCCGAATTTGACCCCGCCTCAACCAGGCTGACGTTTCGCATTGGCACACCAGACTTTTTAGCCCCACCGCTGATGGCCAGTCTGGTCAGCTACCTGCGCATGACAGCGCCCAGGGCACGCTTGCTGCTGCAACCCCTCGGGCACGACTACGACTACGAAGCGGCGCTGGCCAACGGCGAGCTCGATGTTGTGATTGGCAACTGGCCGCAACCGCCGGAACATCTGCGCATGACGATTTTGCTGGAAGACGACGTGGTGTGCCTGGTCAGCCGGGACCACCCGTGCGCCGGCTCGCAATTAACGGTTGCGGATTATTTGAACGGCTCCCACGTCGTGCCTTTGACATACAGCGTGATGCAGCGCGGCGTGGTCGAGTCGCATCTGGCCGCCCTGCGCCTTCAACGCGAAGCCACTGTCACAGTGCCTTACTTCAGCCTGGCTCCCAGCTTGCTGCCCGGTACCGATTTGATCTTCACCACCAGCCGCCACTTTGCTGAACACTACGCACGCCAGTTGCCGCTGGCAGTGCTGGCCGCACCGTTTGACTTCCCCGCGATGCGCTTTTATCAGCTGTGGCATAGCCGAACCCAGCAGTCCCAAAGCCACGCCTGGCTGCGCTCACTACTGTCAGCTGTGGCCCGGACTGCAGCTGCAACGCAGGATTTACGGCAACCCAAATCGACTCGACCAAAAC
>JAYVEE010000440.1:0-2379 GCA_043749005.1 Polaromonas sp.
GCCAATAGCGCACTATTTTAGTGCTCATTTAACGCACCAATTCAGGGCCAAGTTTGACATTAAACGGAATCAAGCCAGCCAGTAGTGCCGAATACGCCAGCTCGATTGCTGCGGGCGCGCCTTTCACGCCGAGCTCGATATGGCGGCCATAGATGGGGTGGTCGACGCTCGGCAAACTGAAAACTCTGACGCCTTGAAATTCAGCTTCAATTGCCTCCATCAGCGGTGTCAGCGTCGCCTCCATTGAGCCAGACACAATGACCGATTTTTCAATGTAGGCTGACTTTTGGTGCAGGTGCGGGTAAAGCGTGTCTAAAACCCATTCCATCATCGGCCAGGCCATGACCGGAAAACCGGGAAGAAAATGAATTGCGCCCGGTCCCGCAGAGCAAGTAAAGCCGGGGATTTTGTTGAAAGGATTTGGGATGATGTTGCACCCCATCGGGAACATGCCCATGTTCAGGCGGTGGATGTTGTCAGGGCGATTTTCATCAAACGGCACACCCTGTTCTTTAGCAGTGTCTTTCATCCGTTCGGTAATCAGTGCTTTGGCCTCGGGGTGCAGCGCCAGGTCAATGCCCAACGCAGCAGCTGCGCACTGGCGGGTGTGGTCGTCTGGCGTGGCGCCAATGCCGCCGCAGGAAAACACCACATCGCCTGACTCGCGCGCCGCTGCAAAGGCGCGCGCCAGCGTTGCCGTAATACGCGGCTTGTCGTCGCCCACATAGTCGGCATAGGCCAATTGCAGGCCACGTGCGCCCAGCAGTTCGATGGCTTTAGGCAGGTGTTTGTCAGCACGTTTGCCAGACAGGATTTCGTCGCCGATGATGATGATTGCAAAGTTGGTCATGTAAGAGGTAAAACAGGTTTAAGGTTGCGCGCCGGGTGAGGGGAATTGAGTGGAGGCAGTTGGTACTGGGCTTATTGCTATTAATTCAGTAGCTGTTTGCACCCGTGTTTGCTGATCTACAGCGTTATTTTTCTTACGAAGCTGATCTAGTGCGTCAAGTGTGTAGTGCGCAAACCAGAGCGACGAAAAAGCAAATACCAGGGTGTAGATCCATATCGCCACGGGCACCAGAATCGGTGCAAGTGCCACAAACATCGCGCCTGATGCCCAAATGATGCTAGGCGCAGCGCCCAGGTAGCCGCTGATGATGCCAATGGCCAGCAACGAGCCGCGGTGTTGTTTAAAAATCTGCCTGCGCTCCTCGCTACTGGCGTGGTCGACCAGAGCGTCATACGACATCACGCGGTAAGTGAGCCAGCCCCAAATCAGGGGCGGCAAAATCAAGATAAGTGGCGGTATCAGCCACAGCGGAATCGACAACACCAATGCAATGGCTGCCAGCACAGTGGAGCCCAGTGACCAGAACAGGCTGGCAACCAAAGAACCGCCTTTTTTACGCTCCAGCGCGGGGAAGCGCCGCTCAGCCACCAGCGCCACCATGGCAGGCGTCATAAAAATTGCCACAAACAGCAGCGAGACAATCACAATGACTGGAATCGCCAAAAACAGCAGCAGCACCGGCGCCAGCACCACGCGAAGGCCGCTCAGTCCCAGGGTTTCAAGCCAGCGCACCATGGTGTCCAGCAGCGCAAAACTTTCAAGGTTGCTGCGCACGGCAGCGATGGCGGATTCCCAAAAAAAATAGCCCAGACCCAGCGATATCACCGCCATGATGACCAGCGGCAACACCGACAGAGCAATCACACGCGGGTGCAGGCAGTACACGGCAGCGCGCCAAAAGGAGTTGAGAAGTTTGCTCATGCTACAAGAATAACTCCATCCGATACGATGGTTGGCATGCATTTATTAAACATTGCCGGCACGGGGCTTGAGGTCAGACAAATTAACGGCTCGCACACGCTGGCACCAATCGTTTTTCTGCACGAAGGCCTGGGCTCGGTCAGCATGTGGACGCAGCGCGGCCTGGACTGGCCACTGGCGGTTTGCCACGCAACCGGGCGCGCTGGCATCGTCTATTCAAGGCGCGGTTATGGCCAGTCAAGCCCCGCTCCGGGGAGGCGCGACACATCCTCGCCCGGCCGCCACATTTTGCAGCCCGACTACATGCACCACGAGGCCTATGACGTGCTACCTGCATTGCTAGCCGAGCTGAGGATTGAACGGCCGGTGTTGCTCGGCCATTCAGACGGTGCAACCATCGCCCTGCTCCATGCCAGCCAGTTTCCCATCACAGCGTGCATCGCCATGGCCCCGCATGTGCTGGTTGAAAGCGCGGCGGTTAAAGCGATTGGCCAGGCCAAGGAAGCATTTGACTCAAGTGATTTAAGGCAGCGACTGGCTAAACACCATGCGGATGTAGACGGCGCTTTCTGGCAATGGAATGATGTGTGGTTGTCTGAGAGCTTTGC
>JAYVEE010000441.1:0-2377 GCA_043749005.1 Polaromonas sp.
CATATGCTGTGCTTCCCGGGCGGCGCGCCGCTCATAGGCTGGACTTGGGGCAAAACGCATGGGCTTTTTAAGCGCAAAGGCATTTTCCTTCTTCACCACTGGCAACCAAGGCGTACGGTGCGTGGGAACGGCGATTTTTAATGTTTGCGCCAGGTATTTGCCGGTCAATGAGTTCGGGTTGTCGCGCACCTGCTCGTACGTGCCCTGCGCCATCACGCGGCCACCGTGTACGCCCGCGCCCGGCCCCATGTCAATCACATGGTCAGCGGCGCGAATCATGTCTTCGTCATGCTCGACCACCAGCACACTGTTGCCAATGTCGCGCAGGTGCTTGAGCGTGCCAATCAGGCGGTCGTTGTCGCGCTGGTGCAGGCCAATGCTGGGCTCGTCGAGCACGTACATCACGCCTGTCAAACCGGAACCGATTTGCGAGGCCAGCCGGATACGCTGGGACTCTCCACCTGACAAGGTTTCAGCACTGCGGTCAAGGCTCAAATAATTCAGACCAACGTCGTTTAAAAACTTTAGCCGAAGGCCAATTTCACGTACTACTTTGCCTGCAATCTCACCTTTGGCACCTGACATTTTGAGCTGGTCAAAATAAGCAAAGCTTTCGCGCAGGGTAATGCGGCTGATGTCAAAAATCGCGCGTTTTTTAACCGTGCCGTCTTCCTCTGGCGAGCCTACCAAGTACACATGCCGTGCTTCCTTGCGCAAGCGCGTGCCGTCGCAGTCCGGGCACGGTTGAATGCTGCGATAGCGTGCCAGCTCATCGCGAACCGTACTGGAATCGGTTTCGCGGTAACGGCGGTCAAAATTACGGATCACGCCTTCAAACGAATGCTTTTTGGTAATTTTTTTACCCTGCGATGCACCTGAATCCATGAGGTACGAGAACTTGATTTCTTCATCACCAGAGCCGCACAACACCACGTCCTGCACGTGCATGGGCAAGTCTTCAAACGCGGCTTCAATGTCAAAGGCGTAGTGTTTGGCGAGGCTTTCGAGCATGGAAAAATAATACCCATTGCGCCTGTCCCAACCCTTCACCGCGCCGCTCGCCAAACTGAGCGAGGGGAACGCCACAATGCGGGTCGGGTCAAAAAATTCTTTGTGTCCCAGGCCGTCACAACCGGGGCAGGCACCGACTGGCGAATTGAACGAAAACAGACGCGGCTCCATGTCCGCCAGCGAATAGCTGCACACCGGGCAAGAAAATTTGGCGCTGAAAAGATGTTCAATGCCGTTATCCATTTCCAGCGCGATCGCTTTGCTGTCGGCCAGGCGCAAAGCGGCTTCAAAGCTTTCGGCCAACCTCTGGGTTTGATCGGCGCGTGACTTCAAGCGGTCAATCACCACATCAATGTTGTGCTTCTCGGTTTTTTTAAGTTTCGGCAATTCGTCAAACTCATAAGACTGGCCATCAACCCGAAACCGGACGTAACCCTGAGCTTGCATTTCAGCAAACAGCTCAACAAACTCGCCCTTTTTCTCACGCGCCACTGGCGCCAGAATCATGAGCTTGGTGTCTTCCGGCAGCGCCAGGACGTGGTCGACCATTTCACTTACGCTTTGCGCTTGCAGCGCCAAATCATGTTCTGGGCAAAACGGTGTACCTGCGCGGGCAAACAGCAGGCGCAAATAATCGTGGATCTCGGTGACTGTGCCGACGGTAGAACGCGGATTGTGTGACGTGGCCTTTTGTTCAATCGAGATCGCAGGTGACAAGCCCTCGATCATGTCAACATCAGGCTTGTCCATCAACTGCAAAAACTGCCGGGCGTAGGTGCTTAAGCTTTCGACATAGCGGCGCTGGCCTTCGGCATACAGCGTGTCAAACGCAAGTGACGACTTGCCCGAACCGCTCAAACCCGTGATGACAACCAGCTGATTGCGCGGAATGTCCAGGTCGATATTTTTCAGGTTGTGCGTGCGTGCGCCGCGAATGCTGATGCGCTGGGCGGCTATTGCATTGGCAAGGTACTTGCTGTCGTTGGGAGAGTTCAAGGGGCAACCAAATTTAGAACAACTCTCGATCATAGCCAAATGCCGGGTTTTGGGCCTGCGCCCCGGCAGGCGGGTAAACTGTCTTAAACAGGAATAACTTGGAGATAGCCATGGCCTCAGTCAACAAAGTCATCATCGTCGGCAACCTGGGCAAAGACCCTGAAATGCGCAGCTTCCCGAACGGCGACCAGATTGCCAATGTGTCTATTGCCACGACGGACCGCTGGAAGGACAAAACCAGCGGCGAAATGAAGGAAGCCACTGAGTGGCACCGCATCAACTTCAGCGGTCGCCTGGCTGAAATTGTTGGCCAGTACTTAAAAAAGGGCTCACAGGTTTACGTTGAAGGCAGCCTGCGCACCCGCAAATG
>JAYVEE010000442.1:0-8095 GCA_043749005.1 Polaromonas sp.
CCGCCAGGCCTTTAACGATGCCGTGCTGGACTACAACAATGCGCAGGGGCAGTTTCCGGCAGTTCTGGTGGCCAGGCTGTTCAGCTTTGCGCCATCAGCCATGTTGCAGGCAACCGAGAGTGCGGAGGAGAGAAAAACCGTGCGGATTGCGATGTAGCGCATGCGCTTTTTTGAACAGCAGCGCGAAGCCAGAGCGCAAACAGTCCGCTTGCTGCTGTTATTCGCGTTAACGCTGCTGGTTTTGGTCATCGTCGTCAATGCAGCTTTGGCGCTGACGTGGCGGCTGATCGCCTGGCAGGATGCGGCTTACCCGGCTTACTTTTTTCATATCAATACAGGTGTGACCCTGCTGTTTGTGCTGGGTGGCTGGTGGATTGAAAGCAGCAATCTGGCGGGTGGGGGCCGGCACATGGCGCGGCGAGTAGGTGCGCGCCCAGCCAAAGTGCTGGGGCCGCTGTCTCGGCTGGGTTCTGAGGATGCCGAACAAAAGTTTTGCAATATCGTCAGCGAGCTGGCGATTGCGGCCAGCATGAAGGCGCCTACACCGATGGTGCTGGACCGGGTGGACGCTATCAATGCCTTTGCCTGCGGCTGGGATCAGGATGATGCAGTGGTGGCAGTGACGCAAGGCGCCTTGGATTATTTGACGCGAGACGAGTTGCAAGGTCTGGTCGCGCATGAGTTCAGCCACATCCGTGAGGGTGACATGCAACTGAATATGCGGCTGGCGGGCATGGTGTCTGGGCTGGAAATGATTTTTAACCTGGGCCGGACCATGTGCGAGCCTGACGACATCGGCCGCCGTTCTTTTTTGGCGCTGCCAGGTTTTGCTATTCAAGCCACCGGGTCGCTGGGCTGGCTGGCGGGCCGCGCTTTGAAAGCAGCAGTGTCTCGGCAGCGCGAGTATTTGGCCGATGCGCGAGCCGTGCAATTTACCCGCAGCAAAGATGGCCTGGGCGGCGTGCTCCGCAAGGCACTCGGCCAAGGTTATGCAGACGAGGCACTTCATCCGTCAATACAGCACATGCTGCTATTAGGTTCAGAGCAAAGCCGCTGGCTGGCGACGCACCCGCCGATTGCCGAACGCATCCGGCGTATTTACGGCCACACGATGGGCGCGTTAGACACTGAAGAGCTTGCACCCACCCGGCCTGACTTGCTGGTCTGATTGAATTTCAAGCTGCTTTTGGCATAAGCAAATGTCAAACGATTCGATGGCAAGGCGGCCAAAACGGCCGTCAGGTACTGGATACTCCCAAGACCTCATGCGCTGCACCGCGTTAAATTGTGAATTCAACTAACCCTGCGAAATCAACATGAAAATCAATCCCTTTTCCCTGCTGGCCGTCTCGTTGATGGGGTTTGCCAGCACGGCTTTTGCACAAGTTGATACAGGCAAGGAAGCGTTGTACGTGAAAAGCCTGGCTGCTACTTGTGCCAACTGCCATGGCACCAACGGCAAAGCAGTTGAAGGCTCCAGTGTGGTGTCGATTGCCGGGCTGGACAGGGCCTACATGGTTGTCCAGATGCAGGCCTTCAAAACCGGGACACGTCCCGCCACCATCATGCACCAGATCAGCAAGGGCTACAGCGACGCGCAAATTGAGACTTTGGCGACTTACTTTGCAGCACAAAAGAAATAAGAAAGCGCATCATGACCAAAACCCTCAGTTCCAATCCGCAGTCCAGTCGCCGCTCGTTTCTTCAATCAACAGCTGCCCTCAGTTTGCTGGGCGTTGCCGGCCTGTCGGGCTGTGCCAGCATGTCAGGCGTGCCGGCAAAAGCCAAAGTGGTAGTGATTGGCGGCGGCTATGGCGGCGCAACGGCTGCCAAATATGTCCGCATGCTGTCAGACTACAAAATTGACGTGGTGCTGATTGAGCCGCAAGATGCTTTTATCTCTTGCCCGATGTCGAATCTGGTGGTCAGCGGCGTCAAGCAGCTGGACTACCTGACCACGTCTTACGAGGGCTTAAGCAAAACACACGGCATTACGGTCGTCAAAGACTTTGCCGACAACATCGACACGGCCAAAAAAACGGTAATGCTGCGCGGTGGCAGTGTGATTGCCTACGACAAGCTGGTGGTGTCGCCAGGAGTCGAGCTGATGTTCGGCAGCGTGGATGGCTTGCAAGCCGCCAACGCCAGTGGACAAATTTTGCAAGCGTGGAAAGCTGGCGCTGAGACCGTTGCGCTGCGCAAGCAGTTAGAAGCCATGCCGGATGGTGGCGTGTTTGCGATCACTATTCCAGAAGCACCGTACCGCTGCCCACCTGGCCCGTATGAGCGGGCGTCTGTTGTGGCTGGGTACTTCAAGACCGCCAAGCCCAACTCCAAGGTATTGATACTCGATGCGAATCCTGACGTCACATCAAAGGCAGGTTTGTTCAAAAAAGTGTGGGCCGAGCAGCACAAGGGCATGGTGGAGTACCGCCCGCAACACAAGACGATTGCAGTAGATGCCAAAACCAATACCGTGAAATTTGACGTGCAGGACGACGTCAAAGCCGCGGTGCTCAACGTCATTCCGTCGATGCGTGCGGGGGCGATTGCCGTCAAAGCCGGGCTCAACAATCAAGCCAACAGCCGCTGGTGCGGTGTGAACTATCTGACGTTCGAATCAACCGCCGCCAAAGATGTGCATGTGCTGGGCGATTCAATTCAAATTGCGCCCGCCATGCCCAAAAGCGCCCACATGGCCAATAGCCACGGCAAGGTGGCTGCCAGCGCCATCGTCGCCCAACTGGCCGGTTGGGATGTGAACCCCGCGCCAATGTTGACGAACACCTGCTACAGCTTTGTGGACGAGAAAAACGTTGTTCACGTGGCCAGCGTGCATGAGTACGTTGCGCTTGAAAAAACCTTTAAAGCCGTGGCAACCTCAGGCGGCTTGAGTACAGCGCCCAGCGAGCAGGAAGGCGTCTATGCATTGAACTGGGCCAGCAATATCTGGGCGGATTCGTTGCAGTAGGCATCGCTTGAAATACTATAGTATTCATAGCTGCCTGCACCTGTAATTATTGGGCTGGAGCCTTATTTTTTCAATAACATGGGTCAAAAAATCTGTTTTTTGCCCTTCTTCACGTCGTTTTAACCCAAAGCATGCAAAACAAGTCTTTTTCAAGTTCGGTCGCTTCGTCAACCCCGTCCGCACAGATTCCGTTGTGGCGACAACTGCAAGGCGCAGCGAGTTTGCTGCTGGCGGTTCGGGACGGCCAGTCGATGACGGCTGCCCTGCTGGACGTTGACGCGACGCTACGCCCCGGCGTGCAGGCTCTTGGCTTTCATACGTTGCGCTGGCTGGGCCGCGCTGAAGCATTGCGCCAGCAACTGGCCAAGCGGCCACCGCCGCCCGAAGCAGATGCACTTCTGTGCGTTGCTTTGGCACTTGCCTGGAACGAAAAAGAAGCGCTCTATTCGACATTTGTCCTTGTCGACCAGGCGGTCGAAGCCGCAAAGCGCAGCGAGGCCACCACCCACCAGGCCAGTTTTATCAATGGCTGCCTGCGGCGGTTTTTACGCGAACGTGATGTGCTGGTCGCCAAAACCGACGCCAATCCCCAAGCGGTGTGGAACCATCCCCAGTGGTGGATAGACAGGGTGCGTAACGACCACCCCGAGCAATGGCAATCCATTTTGCGGGCCAATAATGCCAAAGCGCCATTGGTACTGCGAATTAATATAAAAAAAACGACTGTAGATCAATATATACGTGCGCTAGCAGCTATGAATATTGAAGCAAGTCCGGTTGGTGTGCAGGGCGTTATTCTGGCTAACGCGGCAAGCGTACCGTCGTTGCCAGGCTATGCTGAAGGCCACTTTTCGGTGCAAGATGCGGCGGCGCAACTGGCTGCGCCATTGCTGTTAAATGCCTTAACGGCGGGTGGTCCGCGTCGCATTCTGGATGCCTGCGCGGCGCCTGGAGGCAAAACCGCGCATCTGCTGGAATTGGTCAACCACAGCGACAACGTCACCGCGCTGGACATTGACGCCCGTCGCTGCGAACGGATCACCCAAAACCTCAACCGATTGGGTTTGCAGGCAAATATTGTTGTAGGCGATGCCGCCCAACCCGAGGCTTGGTGGGATGGTCAGCTTTTTGACGGGATTTTGCTGGATGCGCCGTGCACCGCATCCGGCATCGTGCGCCGCCACCCGGACGTGCGCTGGCTGCGAAGGCCGACGGACATTGCACAATTGGCTCGCCTTCAGGCGCAGCTGCTGCAAACGTTGTGGCCGCTGCTCAAACCGGGTGGGGTCATGGTGTACTGCACCTGCTCGGTTTTCAGGGCTGAGGGCGACCAGCAGACACAAACGTTTCTTGCACACCACACCGACGCCCGATTAATGCCATCGCTGGGGCATTTACTACCGCAAGTCAGCGCACTTGGCGCTGTCATACCTGACAATTTGATGCGTGAACACGACGGTTTTTATTACGCACTTCTTCAAAAGCAAAGCGCTTGACGCCTTTGTGAAGCGGTTTGCCGTCTTTTTCGCATGTGTTTTTTTGTTGCTTTGCAGCCAGACGTCTGACGCTTCTGAGCTGACACAGTTCAACGTGGAGCGTGGTGACGATGGCGTTTACCTGTCAGCCGTTGTGCGGTTTGACTTGCCTGCCGTTGTAGAAGACGCCCTGCTAAAGGGCATTCCAATGTTTTTTGTAGCGGAAGCCGATATTTACCTGAATCGCTGGTACTGGGCAGACAAGCGTGTTGCTAGCGCGACCCGCACCATTCGCCTGGGTTATCAGCCTTTGACGCGGCGCTGGCGTGTCAATATCGTCAGCGGTTTGATCAATAGTTCTGCTGGCCTCCGCGCCACTTTGAGTCAAAACTACGACACGCTGCCTGAGGCATTGTCAGCGGTGCAGCGCTTGTCGCGCTGGCGGATTGCCGACAACAGTGAGGTCGAGCCAGAAATAGTGCACAAGCTGGAATTCAGCTTCAGCCTTGATTTGTCGCAGTTGCCGCGCCCCTTTCAGATTGGCGTCGCCGGGCAAAAGGACTGGACGATTTCAGCCCAGCAAAACGAGCGGTTGCTACTTGGCGCCTTCCGCCCAAAAACGGTGTTGCCCGTCGTCAAAGAGGCCGATAAGTGAGCCTTAAAGGCCAGGCAGAATCGATTAAAAGCAGCCCGGCGTTTCGCTGGACGGTGGGTGTGGGCGCAGCCGCAGTGTTGGCTTTGAGTTTGGTGCTGCTGTTTTTACTGACACAGGCCACCGGCAACCGAGAGTTGTATGAGCGCAACTACGGCCGGCTGCTGGTGCTCAATATTGCGGTTGCGGCGCTGTTGCTCACGGTGATTGGCTGGATCGTCATGCGCCTGTATCTGCGCCTGCGTCAAGGGCGTTTCGGCAGCCGCTTGCTGGTCAAGCTAGCAGCGATTTTTGCGCTGGTTGGGCTGATGCCGGGACTGATGATTTATGTGGTGTCTTACCAGTTTGTGTCCCGTTCGATTGAGAGCTGGTTTGATGTCAAAGTTGAGGGCGCGCTGGATGCGGGTTTGAACCTCGGCCGCGCTACGCTTGACGCTATGGCAGCTGATCTGGCCAGCAAAACCCGCCAAGCTGCCACGCAATTGTCAGAGTCGCCTGATGGTGCTGCCGGGCTGGCGCTGGAGCGTTTGCGCGATCAATTGTCGGCCAGTGACGTGGTGCTGTGGACTGCTGGTGGCCAGGTGATTGCCAGCGTGGGCGATTCGCGTTTCAAAATTATTCCGGAGCGGCCTGCGCCCGCGCTGTTTCGCAACGCTAGAAGCCAGCGGGTCGCCACACAAATTGAAGGGCTTGAGGAGCTGTCTGGCACTTCAGTCGCAGCATCAGGCGCTACACCTGCTGGGCGGATTCAGGCGGTGGCACTGGTCAGCAGTGCCAATGTGGGTTTGATGGGTGAGTCGCGGTTTTTGCAAGTCACACAGGCGATTCCCGCCAGCGTTGTAGCCAACGCGCTTGCTGTGCAGGAGGCCAATCGTGAGTACCAGGAGCGAGCGCTCGCGCGTAGTGGCTTGCGCAAGATGTATATCGGCACCCTCACGCTGAGTTTGTTTCTGGCGGTATTTAGTGCGGTGCTGCTGGCGGTGCTGCTGGGCAACCAGCTGGCCAAGCCGCTGCTGGTGCTGGCCGATGGCGTACGGCAAGTAGCGCTGGGCGACCTGACACCCAAGGCTGCGCTGCAAGGCAAAGACGAGCTGGGCGGCCTGACGCGCTCGTTTGCCGACATGACCCAGCAACTCAGCGATGCGCGCACCGCCGTGCAACTTAGCATGAGCCAGGTTGATGCTGCGCGCGCTAATTTGCAAACTATTTTGGACAATCTCACGGCGGGCGTGATTGTGCTCGATGGCCAAGGGCGTATTCAGTCCAGCAATCCGGGCGCAACGCGCATCTTGCAGGCACCGATGGCGGCGTACCACGGTCAATCGCTGGGTGAAGTACCCGGTCTGGATTTATTTGCCAAGGACGTGAATATGCAATTTGCCGATTTTTTAAGTGACGGAAATGCGCCCCACGGCCTGGAGCAGTGGCAGCAGTCGTTTGAGCTGAATACCGCGATGCCGGGCTCGCCGGATAATGCTATTACATTGATAGCGCGTGGTGCCAAAATGCCTGGTGCGGAAGAGTTCTTGCTGGTTTTTGACGATGTGTCTGAAATGGTTTCGGCTCAACGTGCGCAGGCCTGGGGCGAGGTGGCTCGGCGATTGGCGCATGAAATCAAAAACCCATTGACGCCGATTCAGCTGTCAGCCGAGCGGCTGGAAATGAAGCTGGGCGGCAAGCTGGCAGCGCCCGAGCAGGCGCTGTTGACCAAATCGGTGAAGACCATCGTCGATCAGGTCGATGCCATGAAGCGGCTGGTCAATGAGTTTCGCGACTACGCCCGGTTGCCTGCGGCTGAATTGAAACCCGTTGATCTCAATGCATTGATTAACGATGTGATCCAGCTTTATGGCGTGGACAACGCTGTAGTTCCCGTGCAGGCTGAGCTGGACACGAATGCGCCCCTAATCAAGGGCGACGCGCAGCAGCTGCGCCAGGTCATTCATAACCTGGTGCAAAACGCGCAAGATGCGCAAGAGGGATTGGCTCATGCAGTTGTAACGGTAAAAACTGACTACTCCAAAACATCATCGCGAGTGCGCTTGTCGGTGCGTGACAACGGCAGCGGATTTCCTGAGCACATCCTCAAGCGTGCTTTTGAGCCCTATGTCACCACCAAGGTTAAAGGCACAGGTTTGGGGCTGGCGGTCGTCAAAAAAATTGCTGACGAGCATGGTGCGCGCATTGATATTTCCAACCGTGTTGCAGATGGTGTTATTTCTGGTGCCCAAGTGTCGTTATCATTCGCAGTAGCGGTCTAGCAACACTTAAGCAATCTCGTAAATAACAATTCAATATGGCAAACATTCTGGTGGTCGATGATGAGCTCGGCATTCGCGACCTGCTTTCGGAAATACTTAATGATGAAGGCCATCAAGTCGAGCTGGCAGAAAACGCAGCCCAGGCACGCGCGGCGCGCAATCGTAGCAAGCCAGATTTGGTTCTACTCGATATCTGGATGCCTGATACTGATGGCGTGACGCTACTCAAGGAATGGTCGTCCAGCGGCTTGCTGACGATGCCAGTCATCATGATGAGCGGTCACGCTACTATTGATACAGCTGTTGAAGCTACCAAAATCGGGGCGATGGCTTTTCTTGAAAAACCCATCACTCTGCAAAAGCTGCTTAAAGCGGTAGAGCAGGGGTTGATCAAATCAGCAGGCCGAAAGCCTGTGATCATAGGCACTGTGGTAACACATTCGGACCTCACTGTCGAAGCCGCCATGACGGGAGGTTCCCTGCCTGTTGCCGCTGAGATTGGACCGCAGGCTACACAGAGTTTTTTGCTCGAAAAGCCTCTGCGTGACGCCCGGGATGAGTTTGAAAAAGCATATTTTGAATTTCACCTTGCCAAGGAAGGCGGGTCCATGACCCGCGTGGCTGAAAAAACGGGTCTTGAACGTACCCATTTATATAGAAAACTCAAGCAACTCGGTGTAGACCTCACGCGCGGCAAGCGGGGTGGGTAACTTTGCTTCTGCCTGTTATATAATTG
>JAYVEE010000443.1:0-8088 GCA_043749005.1 Polaromonas sp.
TGCGAAGGCGATAAATCGACAATCTCTGGCTACTCGACTTTGCCACCGAACACATCCCCGACTCGCTCATGAAATTATTTTGTCCACTCGGTGATCTGGTTGGGCTGCAGCTCAAACTGGGCACACAGCTAGGCCAGTGCCTTATCCCCGCTGAGTGCTGCCGGCTCCACTCGGACCTTGAAAGCTGCGGTGTGAGTACAGCGGATTCACCGCACTGATTCCTGACCATTGAAAACTCTTTGTTTGCTCTGAGTTTCCACTTGTAGTGCTATTCTGATCTGCGAGGCAATTTCTGCCTATATCTGACCAAAGTTGCCCTAACTGCAAAGTAAATTTAGTTATCCACGTAATATGGCGGTCATAACGTCCTAAATCCGATCCCATTTACTGAAAATTCAGGGTCTTTCTGCCAGATCATCATGACTACCCAACCAAAACTACCCCTATATCGTTCACTTTATGTTCAAGTGGTTTGTGCCGTCATTGCCGGTGTGGCCTTGGGATACTTTTACCCGTCGCTGGGCGCGGACATGAAGCCGCTCGGCGATGGGTTCATCAAATTGATAAAAATGATGATTGCGCCCATCATTTTTTGTACAGTGGTGATCGGCATTGCCGGAATGGAAGACATGAAAAAAGTCGGAAAAACCGGCGGTCTAGCCCTGCTTTACTTTGAAGTCGTCAGCACCTTCGCCTTGATTATCGGTCTGGTACTAGTCAATATTTTGCAACCCGGAGCGGGCATGAATGTCGACGCATCGACGCTAGATACCAAGGCAATTGCAACCTACACCGGCCCAGGCAAGATGGTGGGCACAACCGATTTTTTGCTCAACATCATTCCGAACACATTGGTCGACGCCTTCGCGAAGGGCGAGATTTTGCAGGTACTGATGATCGCTGTTTTGTTCGGCTTTGCGCTGCACCGCTTTGGCGGACGTGGCACGCTGGTATTTGACTTCATTGAGAAGACGTCGCATGTGCTGTTTACTATCGTTGGCTTCGTTATGAAGCTTGCACCCATTGGCGCTTTTGGTGCGATGGCTTTCACGATCGGAAAATACGGGGTCTCGAGCCTGTTCTCCCTGGGCAAACTGATGGGTGCATTTTATCTAACTTGCCTAATTTTCATTTTTGTGGTGCTGGGCCTGATCGCCCGCTTACACGGCTTCAGTATCTGGAAGTTCATCAAATACATCAAGGAAGAGTTGTTCATTGTGCTCGGCACCTCATCGTCCGAATCTGTGCTGCCACGCATGATGGAGAAGATGGAAAACCTAGGCGCGAACAAAACAACGGTAGGCTTGGTGATTCCAACAGGCTATTCATTTAACCTTGATGGCACGTCGATTTATCTCACCATGGCCGCAGTATTCATCGCTCAGGCAACCAATACGCCAATGACGCTGATGCAAGAGGTCACGCTGCTGGCGGTTCTGCTATTGACATCCAAAGGCGCAGCAGGCGTCACTGGCAGTGGCTTCATTGTGCTTGCGGCGACATTATCAGCCGTTGGGACCTTACCAGTAGCGGGTCTGGCACTTATTTTAGGCATTGACCGCTTCATGTCAGAAGCTCGGGCGTTGACGAACCTGATCGGTAACGGCGTCGCCACGCTGGTAGTGGCCAAATGGACAAATGAACTGGACGTTGAACGCATGCATGCAGGCTTGAACAACGAAACCTGGGTTGAGGCAAACGAACCTGAAGTGCTGCTAGATAAAAAGACCGGCCCTTTTTCATCTAAGTAAAACACCCAATGAGACCATGACTCGTCCTGCTACGAGTTGACAGTTTGACAAATCATGTAGCCCAAACAAAACAATAGGGGTCAGACTCCAATCGTTTCGCCATTCATGTCCGATTTTTGACGCATTCACAGAAACTCAATAGTGACTACAGAACCCCATGCCAATTGTCAGAGCTGCCACACCAACTACTCTGGCCATGATCGCGTTTGCGGGTAACTTGCTTCTTTGCCTTATGGCGCTGGAGGACACCGGCATCTACGCAGCCAGCTTCACATCCATTAGCCTGGTCTCTGGTGCAGCAGTGCTCTGGACGATCACGATTTTCTTTCGTCGTGACCGAAAAGGAACGGGCAACTTATTCTCAAAACAATGGGGCGCAGACTAAACTGTCCGGCCACCAGTCTGACTTGGCAATTGCTATATAAAACGTAGCTGTTTTCTGGGTCACCTGAATTGGGGCGACTTCACGCTGCGCGATGTGGTTGCCAAAAATGGCGGCGTCTGCCCGTTTGGCAACGAGCGTGTGCGCTACGTAAGGACGGCTGACGATGCGGCACTCAATGCCGCCGTGCCGCGCTTCAAACCCGGCCCGGTCGCAGTGGCGCGGTTTGCCTTTGACGCGGACCACACCGGGCGCTTTAGCGTGTCCGTGATCAGTGCGCATGGCATTGGCGATGCAACGGTGTTTGTATAACGCAGCGATACCCTGCGCCAGCGCACGGCAGCTGCTGGCAACGGCCAACGACTGGTGAAAAACTTTGTGGATTCAGCAAAGCACAATTACTGGGGCGATGCCTACTACCCACCGCTTTGCAACGCACTGTTGAACTGGGTTAAAAAGGGCCAATAGCCCACACCCGCAGGCATTGCCACCAGTTGCGTGCATCAACGTGGCGCTGCCGCCAAAGACTGACAGTTTTTGCCTGGCTACGTTAACAAACCCTTGGCCTTAAGCATTTTTGTGCGCTGAACACTGCTGCTACGGCTGTCGGCGCAGGCAGCCCGCATGCAGCGCAGGCAGATTTACGTCGACCCTTCAATAACAGTGCCCGAGGCCAGCAGGTCGTCAATGCGGGCCATGACCAGCAGGCCGGTGCGGGAGTAGGGATCAAACTCGGGCCAGACGATTTTGGTTTCGGGGTCCACATCTGACAGGCTCACGTGGGCCATAGACCAGTTTTCGTATCGGCGCTTGGCAATGCTTTCACAGTGGATCATTTCCACATTGGAATGCCGCTTGTCGGCATAAATGCGCGCGTAAAGCTGGGTAACGGTGCTGCGCTCGCCCTCAAGCGCCTGCAGGTACACGCCCTGACCCTGGCACAGTACGCCAGTAATGCCATTGGCCAGGTTGGTGTCCTGTGCTTTTCGCAAAATGGCCTGTGCGGTTTTAGCAGTTTGCGTTGCGACTGCGTGGCTGATGTAAATGACGCGGATAAGCATGGAAAGAACCTTGTGATGGAGACTGCTTGTGCAAAGCCAGCGGTGATCCCGCAAACATTCAAACCGCTAACACGCGCGCCCGTTGCAGTGGCCAGCGTACCAGAGCCGCATGACCCGTTGCTGTATGAGGTTTTGGTGGCTGGCACTGGCACAACCGGCGTGCATTTGGCGTCCGGCCACTCATCACCTCAAGTCAGGGCGTGCCCCAAAACAAAAAATGGAGTTCGTGGCATTTTTAGCCAAACAAACAGCTCGACCCCGAAAAAGCTCGACCCCGAAAAACGTACTCCTTAGCTGATGGAGAAAAATCAGTTTTAGGAGATCGAGATGAGCGAATCGAAAAGACGGGCACGGTACACACTGGAATACAAGCTGGAGGCCGTCAGGCTGGTCAAAGGAGGCCAGGTGTCAGCAGCGACGGCCAAGATACTTGGCATCCCCAAGCAGACCCTGGAGAACTGGGCGACATCACGGAAGATACTTTTGCCAACTGGCTGCGCCTGCACATCCATAAGAAACTGGTCAAACAAGCTTTCAACCAAATGAATACAAGTGCAACCAGCTATCAAAAACGTATCAAATTCTACTTTCGCACACAATCTGCGTAGTACCGCAGCTTGCCTTTGGCATCCACCTGCTCCACCAAACCATGAATGTCAGTCTCGAAGCCCGGGCACTGGGCATTGAACTCGCGTGCAAACTTCAAATAGTCAACGATCTTTTTGTTGAACACTTCGCCCGGAATCAGCAGCGGAATGCCCGGTGGGTAAGGCGTGACCAGGCCCACGGTAATGCGGCCTTCCAGATGGTCAATTTCTACCCGCTCAGTGGTGCGGTGGGCAATGTTTGCGTAGGCGTCGCTTGGCTTCATGGCGGGTAACAAATCGCTTTGATAAACCTCTGTTGTCAAGCGGGCAATGTCGTATTTGGCGTACAGGGCGTGAATGTGGTGACATAAATCAGCCAGACCCATTTTTTCGTACTTGGGATATTTTCGGCAAAACTCGGGCAGGATGCGCCACATTGGCTGGTTTTTGTCGTAGTCGTCCTTGAACTGTTGCAAGGCGGTCAATAGTGAGTTCCAGCGCCCTTTGGTAATGCCGATAGTGAACATGATAAAAAAGCTGTATAAGCCGGTTTTCTCAACCACCACGCCGTGCTCTGTCAAAAATTTGGTCACGATGCTTGCTGGGATGCCAGTTTTTGCGAACTTGCCATTCAAGTCCATACCCGGCGTAACGATGGTCGCCTTGATTGGGTCGAGCATGTTAAAGCCGGTCGCCATTTGCCCAAATCCGTGCCAGTTGTTGGCACCGTTTTTGGCGGTTTTGGCACTGCGTGATTCGCCTTTGATGATCCAGTCTTTCGGGTTACCGATACCTTCATCGCCCACGTCATCGCCCACAAACTTGTCGGGTCCCCAGACCTTGAACCACCAGTCGTCGCCATACTCCGCATCAATCTTGCGCATGGCACGGCGAAAGTCGAGCGCCTCGGCAATGCTTTCTTCAACCAGTGCCGTGCCACCGGGTGGCTCCATCATGGCGGCGGCCACGTCGCAACTGGCAATGATGCTGTATTGCGGGCTGGTACTGGTGTGCATCAGGTACGCCTCATTGAACAGATGCCTGTCGAGCTTGACGTCTTGCGAGTCTTGCACCAGCACATGGCTGGCCTGGCTGATACCGGCCAGCAGCTTGTGAATCGACTGTGTGGCGTAAACCACTGCCGTCTTGGGGCGAATGCGGTTCTTGCCCATCGAGTGGTAGCTGCCATAAAACGGGTGAAACGCAGCGTGCGGCAACCAGGCTTCGTCAAAGTGCAGGTTGTCGATGTAGCCATCGAGCATGCTTTTGATGGTTTCAGTGTTGTACAGCACGCCGTCGTAGGTCGATTGCGTCAGCGTCATCACTCTGGGCTTGACCTTGTTTGGGTTGACGTCTTTGAGCAGCGGGTTGGCGGCAATCTTGGCCTTGATGGCATCGGGCTCAAACTCACTTTGCGGAATCGGACCGATGATGCCGAAATGGTTGCGTGTGGGCTTGAGGAAAACCGGAATCGAGCCTGTCATGATGATGGCGTGCAGAATCGATTTGTGGCAGTTGCGGTCAACCACCACCACATCACCCGGCGCCACGGTGTGGTGCCACACGATCTTGTTGCTGGTTGATGTACCGTTGGTGACGAAAAAGCAGTGGTCTGCGTTAAAGATGCGTGCCGCATTGCGCTCACTGGCGCCAATGGCGCCGTCATGGTCCAGCAATTGGCCCAGCTCTTCAACCGCGTTGCACACGTCGGCGCGCAGCATATTTTCGCCATAAAACTGGTGGTACATCTGGCCCACCGGACTCTTTAAAAACGCCACGCCACCCGAGTGCCCGGGGCAGTGCCAGCTGTAGGAGCCGTCTTCGGCGTAATCCAGCAGCGCCTTGAAAAACGGCGGCTGCAAGCCTTCCAGGTAGCTCTTGGCTTCACGCAAGATATGCCGCGCCACAAATTCGGGCGTGTCCTCAAACATGTGAATGAAGCCGTGCAGCTCGCGCAAAATGTCATTGGGGATGTGGCGCGATGTTTTGGTTTCGCCGTATACGTAAATCGGCACGTCGAGGTTTTTGCGGCGCACTTCTTCAATAAAGTTGCGCAGGTTCAGCACCGCAGGGTCCAAATCAGAACCGGCCGTAAATTCTTCATCATCAATCGACAAAATAAAAGCGCTCGCCCTGCTCTGCTGCTGTGCAAACTGGCTCAGGTCGCCGTAACTGGTCACGCCCAGCACATCAAAACCTTCGGTTTCAATGGCCTGGGCCAGCGCGCGAATTCCCAGGCCGGAGGTGTTTTCAGAACGGAAGTCTTCGTCAATGATGATGATGGGGAAACGAAATTTCATGGGAGTGGTGTATCGTGATAAGGAGGTTCAGCGGGTGGTCAACAGAAACCAGAATCTGCGAAGTGTACGGAAATTATGTGTGTTCAAGCTTGCAGGATGCTACATTGGCCGCAAAGTGTGTTCTCAGCCCTACAAACAACAAATCATCTCAAAGGAGAAACCGTATGTCTGAATCAACTATTTGGTGGCTGTTGGCTGGCGGTGCCGTTGGCATAGAACTCGTTACTGGTACGTTTTACCTGTTGATGCTGGCCATCGGCCTGGCGGCTGCAGCAGTAGCATCACACCTGGGCCTGTCGCTGACCTGGCAACTGGTTGTTGCGGCTGTTATGGGCGGCGGTGCAGTCGTATTGTGGCATTACGTGCGCGGCGACCAGCCCGGCAAACTCCCTGCACAGTCAAATGCAGATGTACACATTGACATTGGTGAGCCAGTGTTTGTTGAAGACTGGAATGCTGACGGCACAGCCAACGTGAAATACCGCGGTTCAAACTGGGCGGCAATCACTCATGGCCAAACACCCACATCTGGTCAGTACCGCATCAAAGAGCTTATGGGCAACCGCCTGGTGCTTGAAAAAATTTAACCTTCACTTTTACTAATATCCGAAAGAAATTTATGGAAATTGCACTTTTACTACTGGTCATTGCAGTTATCTTCATAGTGCAAAGTATCAAGGTTGTGCCTCAGCAAAATGCGTGGGTGGTCGAGCGGCTGGGCAAATACCATGGTTCGCTGACGCCAGGCCTGAACTTTCTGGTGCCGTTCATTGACAAAGTGGCCTACAAGCATTCACTGAAGGAAATTCCGCTGGACGTGCCCAGTCAGGTTTGCATCACACGAGACAACACGCAGTTGCAGGTTGACGGCATTTTGTACTTTCAGGTCACGGACCCAATGCGCGCCAGTTATGGCTCGTCGAACTACATCGTTGCCGTCACGCAACTGGCGCAAACCTCACTGCGCTCGGTCATCGGCAAACTGGAGCTGGACAAAACTTTTGAGGAGCGCGCCATTATTAACGCGCAAGTTGTAGCTGCAATTGATGAGGCAGCATTAAACTGGGGCGTGAAGGTGTTGCGTTATGAAATAAAAGACCTGACACCGCCAAAGGAAATTTTGCTTGCTATGCAGTCGCAAATCACCGCCGAACGCGAAAAGCGCGCGCTGATTGCTGCGTCTGAAGGCCGCAGGCAAGAACAAATCAACATCGCTACGGGTGAGCGTGAGGCCTTTATTGCCCGGTCTGAGGGTGAAAAGCTGGCAGCGATCAACAACGCGCAAGGTGAAGCATCCGCCATTTTGGCTGTGGCCGACGCAAACGCCAAAGCCATAGAACTGGTTGCTAACGCCATTCGTCAGCCCGGTGGTGAGCAGGCAGTACAACTAAAAGTCGCTGAAAAAGCGGTTGAAGCCTATGCGCGTGTAGCAGCGGATGCGACCACCACACTGATCGTGCCTAGCAACATGACCGAGGTTGCGACACTTATTGCATCTGCCATGAAAATGGTACAGACCAGCAAGGCATAAATATGGAAGCTATCAATGTTTTGGGTACACCGTTGGTTCCTTGTTCGTACGAGCCGTTGACGGGTTATTTCAGAGACGGCTGCTGCAAAACGGACGAGGCCGATACCGGCTCACACCTGATCTGCGCACGTGTAACGGCAGAGTTTTTGGCGTTTTCAAGCCAGCGCGGGAATGATCTCGTCACACCCCGACCTGAACACCGTTTTAAAGGGCTGAAGCCCGGCGATCGCTGGTGTCTTTGCGCCACCCGCTGGGCTGAAGCGCTAACAGCAGGGCACGCTCCGCCGGTGGTTCTGGAATGCACCCACGCCGGCGCACTCAAGTTTGTTACCCTGGAGCAACTTGAAAAGCATCGTTTTACTGCGGCGTTACAATAGAAAGATTGCGGAAGGGTGGATGAGCGGTTTAAGTCATACGCCTGGAAAGCGTACGTAGGGTTATACCTACCGCGGGTTCGAATCCCGCCTCTTCCGCCA
>JAYVEE010000444.1:0-2373 GCA_043749005.1 Polaromonas sp.
GCTGCAATGTAAGCATTGTCTGTCCAGCCTTCCCACAGCATGATGTGCAGCATACCGTTGAACAGGCTCACGTCGGTGCCGGGCTGGATGGGCAGGTACAAATCGGCAATTTCGGCGGTGTCGGTGCGGCGCGGGTCGCAGAAGATGATCTTCATCGCCGGATTGTTTTGCCTCGCGTCTTCAATGCGGCGAAACAAAATAGGGTGGGCATATGCCGTATTGCTGCCAACAATAAAAATACACTCGGCGTGGTTGATGTCGTCGTAGCAATTGGGTGGCGCATCTGCCCCCAGCGTTTGCTTGTAACCTGCCACCGCGCTGCTCATGCACAGGCGCGAGTTGGTGTCGATGTTGTTGGTGCCAATCAGGCCCTTGGCCAGTTTGTTGAAGACGTAATAGTCTTCGGTCAGCAACTGGCCAGAAATATAAAACCCCACCGCATCGGGACCGTGCTCTTTGATGATTTGCGCGAATGATTCAGCAGCAAAACCAAGGGCGTTATCCCAGCTCACGGGTTTGACAGCTCCATGCCGATGTTCGCGCCGCATCGGCTGTAACAATCGGGCTTGACGTGCGACGGTTGCGCTGGCTGTTAGTGCCAGGGTGGTGCCCTTGGTACACAACCTGCCAAAGTTTGCCGGGTGATCCGGGTCGCCTCTTACCCCGGTGATCTGGTCACCGGCAGATTCGATAATGACCCCACAACCTACACCGCAGTACGGGCAGGTTGAGCGTGTTTCAGTCATGGATGGGTTAGCGCAGTAAAAGGAGTCGTCGGGAGGACTAGGCAGTGTGTGGAACCTGGACGTCATAACTCTGGTCACCCGTAGCGCCTGTGGATGCAACAGGACCGGCCCGGGGACGTGACAGATCAAGCCCCAGCGTGGCCAGCTCTGCAATATCCAGATGCACCGCACCGCTTTCAATCTTCACCGCAAACTTCGGTGTACAGCCTTCGTCAGGTGCCTTGGCGCAACCGCCATTCAGGTCAATCGTCCAGTTATGCAGCGGGCAGGCTACGCTCTCCCCAAACACGATGCCCTGGCTTAGCGGGCCACCCTTGTGCGGGCAGCGGTCCAGCAGGGCAAACACCACATCGACATCGTTGCGAAATACGGCGACGTCGATGCCTTGTGCACGAGACACGCGGCGTGAGCCAAGCACTGGAATGTCAGTAATCAAACAGATTTTTTTCCATTCACTCATGGCCGTCACCTAACTTGCTTTTTGATATGCTATATAATCTATAGCTGCTTGCACCCGAATTCACAGGGATTGAGTACTATTTAACACCTGAGAATGCCTGCAAAACGCCGTTTCAGGCCGAAATCGCATCAAACTGCCGCGTATCAACCGCCGCCTTCTGCATTTCAAACCACGGGTCAGGCTCACCGTCAAGCGCAAACTGCAGCTGCGCCCACAACGCCTTGCGGCCTTCGTGGTCTTCAAGAATTTTTTTCTTCACATAGTCCAAGCCTACGCGCTTCACGTAGTGCACCGTGCGCTCCAGGTACCAGCCTTCTTGTCGGTAAAGCTCGCAGAACGCACCGGTGTACTCCAGCACTTCTTCAGCAGTTTTGACCTTCACCAAGAAGTGCGCCACTTCGGTTTTAATGCCGCCATTGCCGGCGATATACATCTCCCAACCCGAATCGACACCAATCACGCCCACGTCTTTGATGCCTGATTCGGCGCAGTTGCGCGGGCAGCCGCTGACGGCAAACTTGACCTTGTGCGGTGCGTACATGCGCCACATGGCCCGCTCCAGGTCTTTGCCCATTTGGGTGGAGTCTTGCGTGCCCATGCGGCACCATTCGCTGCCGACGCAGGTCTTGACGGTGCGCAGCGCCTTGGCATAAGCATGACCTGATGGCATGCCGATGTCTTTCCAGACATTGACCAGATCTTCTTTTTTCACCCCCAGCAAGTCAATGCGCTGGCCGCCCGTGACCTTGACGGTCGGAATTTTGTACTTGTCTACAGCGTCAGCAATGCGGCGCAACTCGCTCGCTGTGGTTTCACCGCCCCACATGCGGGGAATGACGCTATACGTACCGTCTTTTTGAATGTTGGCATGGCTGCGTTCGTTGATGTAGCGGCTTTGCGGGTCGTCTTTAGCCTCTTTGGGCCAGGTGCTGATGAGGTAATAGTTAACGGCCGGGCGGCAGCTCGCGCAACCGTTTGGCGTTTTCCATTCCATGGACTGCTGCACATCTTTGATGGTCAGCAACTTGTTCATGCGAATCGCATCGCGCACGGCCTGGTGCCCGTGGTCAGTGCAACTGCACATGGCTTTGAGCTTGGGCGTGGCTGAATAGTCGCCACCGGCAGTGAACATCAAAATCTGCTCGACCAGGCCTGTGCATGACCCGC
>JAYVEE010000445.1:0-2370 GCA_043749005.1 Polaromonas sp.
TTGATCATTGCCTTTACAAGCACATCGATTCATCTGGTCCAACTCAGTACCGACCGATACAACCTCAACACGTGGCATCCAGACACGGTGAAGGCTACTAAAGCTGCGCAAAACGCAGCCATGCCACCTTCAAAATAACGTCAGTATTTTGCTGCCGATGCGGTGAGCGAAGTCAGGCTGGCAAAGCCTGCTTCGCGCACCTCTAAGAACAACTATTTTATTTCCGGGCGCGTCTAGCCGCGCGACGGATGCCAGGAGCCAATATGGCCATGCTGAGTTTTGAAAGAAAGTACCGCGTCCGTGGCGGCACCCTGATTGGGGGTGACCTGTTCGACTTTTGGGTCGGCCCGTTTTATGTCGGGTTTTTTGGGATCTCCACAGCGTTCTTTTCACTCGTTGGCACGGCCATGATTTTGTGGGGCGCCGCGATGGGGCCAACTTGGAATCCATGGCAAATCAATATTGCTCCGCCAGACATTTCAAACGGTTTGAAGATGGCTCCGATGCTCGCTGGCGGCCTTTGGCAAGTCATAACTGTTTGCGCTTTGGGAGCTTTTGTCTCCTGGGCGCTGAGGGAGGTTGAAATTTGTCGCAAATTGGGGATGGGATTGCACGTTCCGGTTGCCTTTGGTTTTGCCATCTTTGCGTATTTCACCCTGCAGGTCATCCGTCCGGTGTTGATGGGTTCCTGGGGTCACGCTTTTCCCTACGGTATTTACAGCCACCTGGACTGGGTCAGCAATACCGGTTACCAATATCTGCATTTTCATTACAACCCCGCACACATGATTGCGGTGACTTTGTTTTTCGCCACCACCTTGTCGTTGTCCTTGCATGGCGCGCTGGTGCTGTCAGCCACCAATCCTGGCAAGGGCCAAGTCGTCAAAACGCCTGAGCATGAAGACACCTTTTTCCGTGACGTGATTGGTTATTCAGTCGGAACGCTGGGTATTCATCGCTTGGGTCTGTTCCTGGCGCTGGCAGCGGTCTGGTTTTCAGCGCTTTGTATTGTTATCAGCGGACCTTTCTGGACACGCGGCTGGCCAGAGTGGTGGGGCTGGTGGCTGAACATGCCGATCTGGGGTCATTAAAAGAACACGAGGATAGAACAAGAGGCGAATAAACATGGCTGAATATCAAAATCTTTTTACCACTGTGCAGCCCACCGGGCCTGCATCCATGGGTGTCCCCCTGCCGCCGGAAGATTCCGAACGTATTGGCCCACCCTTCTTTTCACACCTTGCCGGGCGACTGGGTAATTCGCAAATTGGCCCAATCTACTTGGGCTGGCTAGGGCTTGCGTCGCTGATTCTTGGCACGCTGGCGTTCAATATTATTGGTTTCAATATGTTGGCACAGGTGGATTGGAATCCCATACAAATGATTCGCCAGTTGTTCTGGCTGGCGCTGGACCCACCCGCACCCAAGTACGGCTTGAGCATTGCACCGCTGAACGACGGTGGCTGGTGGCAAATTGCTGGCTTTATGCTCACCTTGTCGGTACTTTTGTGGTGGGCGCGCATGTACCGCCGTGCCACACAGCTGGGTTTGGGCACGCATGTCGCCTGGGCTTTTGCAGCAGCTATCTGGCTTTTTTTGGTGTGCGGTTTCTTTCGCCCGGTATTGATGGGCAGCTGGGCTGAATCCGTGCCATTCGGAATCTTTCCGCACCTGGACTGGACAGCGGCCATTTCGCTGCGCTACGGCAACCTTTTCTACAACCCATTCCATGCCCTGTCGATTGTGTTTTTGTATGGCTCTGTATTGCTGTTCGCCATGCATGGTGCCACTATCCTGGCGGTAGGCCGCTACGGCGGTGAGCGTGAGATTGAACAGATCATTGACCGCGGCACTGCATCGGAACGCGCCGGCCTTTTCTGGCGCTGGACGATGGGCTTTAACGCGACGATGGAGTCAATTCACCGCTGGGCGTGGTGGTTTGCGGTGCTTTGCCCACTGGTTGGGGGCATCGGTATTTTGCTCACCGGCACAGTAGTCGACAACTGGTATTTGTGGTCCGTCAAGCATCATGTAGTGCCCAGCTATCCTGCTGTGTACGTGCCTACCCTTGATCCAGCTTTGCTCGGAGTAAAACCATGATCACGCGCATCACTCTCAGACTGCTATTGGCAAGCGCCGCAGCCTTGTTGATGGCGGGGTGCGAACGTCCGCCGATAGCGGCGTCACAAACCGGTTATCGCGGCACAGCGATGGAGCAGGTCTACAACCCGCGTACGCTGGCAACGCAGGCTGCTTTGAACAAAGCACCAATACCAGCTGACGCGATTGTGGATGTGCCGGGCACGCCAAGAGCTGGTGCAATTTATCAAAACGTCAAGGTACTTGGCGATTTAAGTGTCGGCGAGTTTG
>JAYVEE010000446.1:0-2366 GCA_043749005.1 Polaromonas sp.
AGCACCAGTTGCTGCTCCAGCACCAGTTGCTGCTCCAGCACCAGCTGTTGCTGCTGCCGCTTCTGCTGCTACAGCCGCAGCTTCAGCTGCTACCGACGCCGCATCGGCTGCTGGCGTCGCTGTTGACGCTGCCAAAGACGCCGCTACTGCTGCTAAAGACGCTGCCGGTGCTGCTGGCGACGCAGCCAAAAAAGCTGCTGAAGCTGCAATGCCTAAGAAGTAATAGCTTCTCAAGCATAAGAACCGCCGCAAGGCGGTTTTTTTATGGGTAGTGACTTTAGGGCAAACTTGCGTTGAAGTAAATCAGACTGACAGCCATGGGCAGCCGTGATTTTGGGACGCAATGATGATGTCATTGGCGTTGCACGACAGGGCTTGGGCCAGGCTGCTTTTTACCAGCCCAGGTAAATTGTTCTGCTGGCTCAAATGGGCGGCCACGACATACTTGAGGCTGCTGTGCAGCACAGCGCTCGCTATGTCGGCTGCCTGCGAATTGGCAAGATGCCCGTAGTGACCGCCGACGCGCCGCTTTAAAAAAGGTGGGTAAAAAGAATCTGCCAGCAGATCGGCGTCGTGATTGCACTCAAGAATGAGCGCATGGCAACCTTGCAGTTTTTCAAGCACATGCGCTGTGGCATGCCCAAGATCGGTCAGTACTCCCAGCTTGGCATCGCCATCTGTGCAGGTGAGTTGGAGCGGTTCCCGAGCATCATGCGGTACGGTAAAAGGCCAGAGCTGCAACCCATTCAAGGCAATGACGTCCCCGTCAGATGCCGTATGCAGCAAGCCTGAAGCATTGACGTAGCCCATCGCCGCAGCAGTGCCTGCGCTCATCCAGACTGGAATGTTGTACTGGTTTGACAGCGCTTGAACACAGCCCGTGTGGTCACCATGCTCATGGGTAATAAAGATGGCATCCAGTTGATCTGGCAAGACACCCGATTTTTCGAGCCGCTGCAGCATTTGTCTCAATCCAAAGCCGCAATCAATCAGCACATTGCAGGTGTCTGAACCTGAAGACTGAACCAGAGTCGCATTGCCTGAGCTGCCACTGCCCAGGCTTTTAAAGCGCATCACGTCGCGTTTTCAATAGCGTTCAAGGCTTACTTCAAATCGTCAGCAATCACCTTGACAATACGCTGCGCATTGGCGGAAGACTCAGCTGCCCCTTGTGCATTGAGCACCGACACCGTGGTGACTTCGCCCTGGCTCTTAAGCGTGATACGGTACTTTATCGGCGCAACAGTCGGCGTTGCAGCACTGAAAATTTTGGATAAAAAGCCGGGTTCCTTTTTGTCAGATGTCACGTCCACGTAGCGCACAAAATACGTCCCTTGCGCGCGGTCGCGGTCTTCCACCGTGAAACCGGTTCTGTCTAGCGTCAAACCAACGCGCCGCCATGCGCGGTCAAAACCTTCTTCAATTTGCACAACCGGCACGCCATTGACGTTGGCGACATTGGATGTGCTGCGCTGGGCTCCAGCAGCGACCAGAACCCTGGACTGTTCCTGCGCAACGCCGAGTTTGACCATCATACGGCGTAAAAACTCAACTTCCAGCTCCGGATTGGGCGGTACGGGTTGCCACACAGTACCGTCGCCGGTCGTATTCTTGCCGGTCGAGCCGCCCACGACCACCTCAACCAGACCACGATGGCTGACATAAATTTCTGTTCCGCCTGCCGCATTGCGCTCCAGGCGGGTACGGAATTTGTCGCGTTCACCCGTAGAGTAAATGCTTTCAAATACTTTACCCAGTGTTTCCCGGATGAAGTCTTGCGGCAGTTTGGCGCGGTTTTCGGCAAAATCGGTTTCCATGATGCCCAGATTTTCCTGGTCGAGCGTCAATAAAAAGCCGCTTTCGAGCCAAAAATCGCGAATCGGTCCCCATAGTTTGTCGGCCGGGCGGTTAACGACGAGCCAGCGCTGGCTGCCTGACCGCTCAATGCGAACATCGCCTACCGCAAGCGCTCCCACTGGCAATGCCTGCGCTCCCTGGCCTACCTGGAAAGCATTCGCACTGACGGCTGTGCCGGGCACAACGTAACGAGTTTCGCGGGTGAGTTGCGTCAAATCTGGCGGCACGTCCAGTGAGGGGCCAGATTTGCCGGCTGATTTATAGTCAATCTTGTCGCCTTTTAAAACATCATTCATGGTTGAGCAGCCGCTGAATAGCGCCATGGTTGCAACGGCTACAGCCAGCACGGTTGCCTTGCATACGCCAAAAGCCAATGGGTGTTTTTGCAATGTCATCACTTAAAAGTCCTTAAAAATCAGATCAGTCCGGTGGCGCGCAGCGCGCCTTCAACCGTAGCCACGTTAGATGTCTCAAGCGGTGTCATGGGCAAGCGCAGCGTGGGTCCGCAC
>JAYVEE010000447.1:0-2359 GCA_043749005.1 Polaromonas sp.
GGCAGCGCAGCCAATGTGGATTCAGTAGAAGCGCTGGCGGTGATTGGTCAGGAGCCGATCTGGATTTTCTCCAAACTGCATGGGCCCGCTACGCTGGCCAATACCAAAGGCCTGCGCATCGCAGTGGGGCCCGACACGGCATCCACAGCAAATGTCGCCAGGATATTGCTGGGCAATGCAGGGCTGAAGTCCAGCGACGTTCGTTTTGACACGCAAACGGATATGGATGCAGCAGAGGCCTTGATCGATGGCCGCGTCGATGTGGTTTTTCAAGTTGCAGGTGAAGATTCCCCAGCCGTTCAAATGTTGACACGCATGGGTGGCATCCAGTTGCTCAATGTTGACAATGCCAATTCACTGATATCGCAGGAGCGCCCGCTTCAATTGCTGCTGTTGCCGCAAGGCGTGATTGAGCTGCGCGGCGATGTGCCACCTCGCGACCTGACCTTGGTCAGCCTGCAAACTCACCTTCTGGTTAAGCCAGAGGTGCATCCCGCCCTGCAGCGCGCCCTGCTGCTTGCGGCGTTTGAAATTCATGAAGATCCAACTTTTTTGCAGCGGTACGGCCAGTTTCCCAGCTTCAGGGGCAGTAACTTCAAACTGTCTCCTACCGCACGAGCCTACAGCCTTGGCGCGCGCCCCTGGATGGAGACCTTGCTGCCTTATGGCAAAGCCCAATGGGCGGAGTTGCTGATTTATGCGGTACTTCCCATTTTGGTATTGACATTCATCGTGCTGACCTGGATTCCAAGGCTTTTCGACTGGCGCATCAACGCCGGTTTGAATCACTTTTATGGAGAGCTGAAATTTCTTGAAAATGAAATCCCCGGGGTAGCCACCGACAGCCCGATAGCGTTAAAGGGCCTGCTTGAAAGGCTGGACAACATTGAACAAAAAATTGTGGCGATGGACTTGCCCGACGAATATTCAGAACGCTGGTACACCCTGCGTGAGCACCTGGCGACCGCGCGCGACAGCCTGCTCAAATTACGATCTCGTTAATTCCAGAAGACAGGCCCTTATGCATATCGTTATTACGGGTGGTGGTGGATTTTTAGGTGCGAGCCTGGCCAGAACTTTGCTGACAAGCGGCTCACTGGCACTCGTCGGTGCGTCACCTCAAACCATACAAAGCAACACACTGGTTGACCGTACGGCTGCGCCGGCTGACCTGGCAGCTGATAACAGAATCAAGTCGCTCACAGGTGATTTAAATCAGCTTTAGGAACCGTTTTCAGGCACAAATACGGCTGCAGCCCAATCAATATGGGCGCAAGCAGCTATTATTTTTCACTTGGCGGCTGCGGTCAGCGGCGAGTGTGAGGCCGATTTTGATTTAGGTATGCGCAGCAACGTTGATGCGACTCGGGCTTTGCTTCAGGCTTGCCGCGCGGCAGGCACCTGCCCCACCGTGGTTTTTGCCAGCTCACTGGCTGTATTTGGTAATTCGGCTGCGCAGCCTTTACCTGCTGTCATTGACGACCGCACCCTGCCCACCCCACAAAACAGTTACGGCATTCAAAATTCATCGGCGAGCAACTGGTGGCGGACTGTGGCCGCAAGGGTTTTATCTGCGCGCGCAATGTCCGGCTGATGACTGTTAGCGTCCGGCCCGGAAAACCCAACGGTGCAGCGTCCAGTTTTTTTAGGCGGCATGATTCGTGAACCCCTTGCTGGCATGCGCGCCGTATGTCCCGTACCACCAGAAACAGCCGTAGCGCGCTCCTCGCCCGCCCGCACTATCGATGGACTTATACAAGCCGCTCAGGCCAGTGACCAAGCATGGAGCGCACGCACGGCCATCAATCTGCCAGCGCTGTCAACAACAGTCGGCGCGATGGCTATGGCACTGGAAAAACTGGGCGGCAAAGCAGCCGCTGATTTGATTGACTGGATACCGGATCCTGCAGTGGCCGATATTGTTGTCAATTGGCCCTCGGTCATTGACGCGAACAGAGCCAGGAAGCTGGGACTGCTACCCGACCCGGACTTTGAAAGCATCGTAGCTGACTACATCCGAGAAAACCCCCGCTCGCGAACTGCTGAGCTGACGTAATAATATTTGTCAAGTTTTATTCTTATCTGATACCCATCTAAATCGGAGACATTCATGAAACATTCAAAAATGGTGTTTGGTCTGAGCCTTGCCGTGGGATTGACTGCAGCGGCCAGCGCGCAAACGATCTTGAAAATCGGCTACGCAACAACCAAAGAGTCTCATTACGGTGTGGACTCAACCGTTTTTTTGTGAAGAGGTAGAAAAAGGAACGCAGGGGCGTTATAAATGTCAGCAGTTTCCGAGTTCTGCTTTGGGCGGCGAGCGCGAGCAGATTGAAGCAGTACAGCTTGGTGTGCAAGA
>JAYVEE010000448.1:0-22075 GCA_043749005.1 Polaromonas sp.
GACCTTTTTACCGCCAATAACCACGCCTTTGGCGTTCAGTTCTTCAACGGCCATCTTGGCCCCGTTTTCATTGTCTTTACCCAGGTGAGCAATGCTGCCCGAGATAGGGCCAACGTGTCCGATTTTTACAACCATATCCTGTGCGTAGGAAAAGCCTGCAAAGGAAGCCGCGGCCGCCAGCACTGTCAATTTTAATTTCATCTGCATAAAAAGACTCCGGTTTTAAACAATTTAAAAAGGTTAAGACATGTTTTGTCCTAGCCCGTGAGATTACCGCAATTTTCAAGCCTGAACCATAGCAACGCCCCTCGGTTTCCCTAGGTTTACAGGATTCATAAAAATAACAGATGGTGCAGTAGCTGACCTTATTCAGCCTTCTTGACGGCGCTGTGGCAGCTCATGCGCCACGGCTTGGCTGACAGACTCGCGCACTACCAGCTCAATTTCTTCACGCAGTCGTGGCCCCAGGGATTGGGTATGCGACAAGATCACCTGCGCCACGGCTTCACGTAGCCGCCTTTCAAGCACCAGATCGACGCGTTGCATGACACGGTAAACAATTTGGTCTTCAAGCTGGACGAAGCTTTGCTGAAGGTCAGTATGGTGCAGCGGCTGGTTAAATCGATTGATGTGATCAACTGGATGCACGACATCAGTCAATGTAGGAACAAAACGCGGGGGAATGGTTGTGTTGTTCATCCAGCCTCCTGGGTTGCGAGTAGCTCATGACGCTTTAGTGCGTAACCCCGATCCCGGTAATGCTTCCAGCGGCCCCGCGCGGCGAGGCGGTCGTCTTCAGAACTGGACGCCACTTCAATAAATCGCCTAAACCGCTCAAAACCGCCAGGCACTTGCTGGCTCAGGTTAATGAGCACACTGCCAGACGGACAAACGTCCAGTTGTTCTGCAAGCACTATTGACGTAACCGCCATGGTTGTGGCTGGAGAGTGGCTGCGGCAATGCGGCAAAAACTCGGTGCCTGAATAACTCCACAACAACTGGTCAAGCTGGAGCAGCAACTCAGGCTCAGCGGTCACTACTGCATTGGCGCCGCTGCGGTAAGCTTTGCGCAGCAAACGACAGCTGTAATGCAGCTTGTCAGGCACGTTGACATGGAATTCGATGTCGGTCATGCCATGCGGCTGCGCTTTTTGGCTGAAGGTTGGCTTCCCGCTTTGTCAGCACCTGCCTGAGCCAACAGATAGTCCACCAACAGCGCCACAGGCCTGCCAGTTGCCCCTTTGGCAGCGCCACTTTTCCAGGAGGTACCAGCAATATCGAGGTGTGCCCAAGAGAATTTACTGGCGAAACGCTGCAAAAATTTGGCTGCAGTCACCGCACCACCTGCACGGCCTGCCACATTGGCAACGTCAGCAAAATTGGTTTTCAAGCCTTCTGCGTAGTCATCATCCAGCGGCATGCGCCAGCACAAATCCTGTGATGAATCACCTGCCTCCATCAAAGCCTGCGCCAGGCTGTCGTTGCTGGCAAATAAACCACTGCGCACGCCACCCAGAGCAATCACACATGCGCCCGTCAGTGTGGCAATATCGATTACCGCACGTGGTTTAAAGCGCTCGGCGAATGTCAGCGCGTCGCACAGCACCAAGCGTCCTTCTGCATCAGTATTCAAAATTTCGATGGTTTGGCCGCTCATGCTGGTGACCACATCGCCGGGTTTGATGGCGCGGCCATCGGGCATGTTCTCACACGCCGGAATCAGGCCGATGACATTAATAACTGGCTGCAAATCTGCCAACGCCCTGAAGACACCCAACACGCTGGCTGCCCCGCACATGTCAAATTTCATCTCATCCATTTCAGCCGCTGGCTTGATAGAGATACCGCCGGTGTCAAAGGTGATGCCTTTGCCAATCAGTACCGTTGGCGCCTGTGTTTTGCCAGCTCCGTCGTAACGCAGAACCATAAACCGCAGCGGCTCCACAGAGCCTTGTGCAACTGCCATGAACGAACCCATAGCCAGTTTGGCGACTTCTTTTGGTCCCAGCACATCGACCTTGATGTTTGGGAGTTTGCCCAATGCCTTGGCAGCTCCTGCCAGTAAAGCAGGTGTGGCAAAGTTGGCTGGCCGATTGGCCCATTCTTTGGCCAACGCGATACCGTTGACCAGAGCCAGGCCTTTTTCAAAACCCGCTGCCACTTTGGCGGCATTGGGCACAGCCAACCTTAACTGTTCCAGTTTGCCGGACGCGGGTTTTGACTTGGTCGTGGAATAAACATAAGCCGCATCAGCGCAAGCAACCACCGTGCAACGCACCAGGTCGCTTGACGGATCATCAAAAGCGCACAAGCTGAGTAAAACCCGATTGACGTTGCTGCTTTTCAAGGCCGTGATCGCCGCCAGCACGGCTAGGCGCACATTCTTGACACTTCCGTCGCCGCAGCTTACTAAAATCAGTCTGGTGGCAACTACACCCGCAGTTCGATAGCTGCTAATCATTTTGCCAGGCTTGGTTTCCAGGTCGCCCGATTTGACGGCTAGCGCGGCCAGCGTCGACACAACGTCTGCGCTGCCGAGGGCCGAAGTGTTTTGGGGTACCAGAATCAGCAGCGCGTCGCATTTTTCAGTGCATAGCCTGGCGTGGGTCAGAGTTTTGAGTTCGAAGTCCATAATCAAGGGTTTGACCAATCCAAAGTAAATACCAGAAAAAAGGGTGCTGCCCAGCCGATGTTATTCCAATCTTCCCTACGCCGAGAGCTGGCCCGAAGTTTCGGGGCAACCTTTGTTGTCCTCATCACCATTGTCCTGACCATTGTGCTGATACGGACGCTGGGTCAAGCTTCCCGCGGTGTCATCAATCCGCAGGATGTCATGCTATTCATGGCTTACTCCGCACTGGGCAGACTGCCGACGATTTTGACGTTGTCCCTTTTCATTGCCATGGTGGGCACACTGTCGCGTATGTACCGCGACAGCGAAATGGTAGTCTGGTTTACCAGCGGTCGCAGTCTGATCAGCTTTTTGGCCCCTCTGTTTCGTTTTGCCTGGCCAGTGCTGCTGATCATTGCGCTGACGTCGCTTTTTATTTGGCCTTGGACGAACCAGCAAACCCGCGACATGCAACTGCGTTACGCTGGCCGCAGTGATATTGACCGTATTGCGCCAGGCCAGTTTCAGGAGTCGTCTGGAGGCAATCGGGTATTTTTTATTGACCGCGATGCCACGACAGACCGGAAGTCAAGCAACAACGTCTTCATTGCGGCTAACGAAAAAGGCAAAAACTCCATCACCACTGCTCGGTCTGGCAGAATTGAAATCACCGGCGACAGACAGGTGCTGGTGCTTGAAAACGGTCAGCGCCTCGAAAACGAAAATGGCAAAACCAGCCTGAAAATCAGTAACTTTGAAGAGTACGGCAGCGCGGTCGGCAACAAACCCGAGCAAAACACAGAGGCCAACGACGCCAAGTTGTTATCCATTCCGGTATTGGTGAAATCCCCCACCCGTGCCAACTTCAGCGAGTTAGCCTGGCGCTTGGGTCTCACATTGGCTGCGGTCAACTTTGTGGTGTTGGCTGTTGCGTTGGCCAACGTTAACCCGCGCGGTGGCCGTAGCGGCAATTTTGTTTTTGTTGTCCTGGCGTTTATTGTTTACAACAATCTGGTGAACCTTGGGCAAAGCTGGATTTTCGGCGGCTCAATCAGCTTTGGCGGTTTGCTGTTGGTGCTACACGGCGGCGTATTGGCGCTCGGCCTGTTGTGGCTGGTCAAGCGCAACGCCAACTGGACTCTGCGCTCGGCATTTCATTCGCGCTCCAAAGCAAACCAGGCGGTGTCATGAAAACCATTCGGCGCCTGATTTATCGTGAGGTGTTGGTATCGATTGCGCTCGTCGCAATGGGATTTTTGGCACTGTTTTTCTTTTTTGATCTGGTCGACGAGTTGCAATACCTGGGCAAAAACAACGGCTTGCCTAGTGGCCTGCCAACCGCCAGCGACATCTACCAGATCAGGCATGCACTGCTCTATGTTGGCTTGCTGATACCCAATCACTTGTACGAATTGCTGCCGATTTCAGTGCTGATTGGCAGCATTTTTGTGATGGCTAGACTGGCGCAAAGCTCTGAGTACACGATTTTGCGGACCAGCGGGCTGGATCCGTGGCGGGCATTGAAGATGCTATTGAGCCTGGGCAGCATTTTTGTAGTGTTGAGTTTTGTCATTGGTGACTATTTGGCCCCGTTGAGCGAGCGCACCGCTCAACTCCTCAAGGCCAGATACCAGGGAACCATCACCATCGGCCAGACAGGCGCGTGGCTCAAAGAAAAACAGGCCATCAACAGCGTGATTGCCAATGTGAAAACCCTATCGCCTGACAACAAAATGCTGGGCTTGCAGATATTTGAGTTCAACAGCAAGGGGTTGGTGGTGTCAAAAATGCAGGCGGCAAGTGCTTCATTTGGATTGGACGATTCATGGCAACTTCACAATGTCATGCGGACGGAATTCAATGTCCCATCTGATGCAGCCACCGCCAGTAACGCTGGTAAACAGTCTGCCGATGTCGTCAGAAATTCAATGCCGAGCTTTCGCTGGGCTACAGAAATTACGCAAGAGATGGTGTCTGTGGCGCTGCTCAAGCCTGAGCGAATGGGCACACTTGATTTGTTCAATTACATCCGCCATCTGGATGAAAATGGCCAAAGTGCCCAGCGGTATGAAATCGAGTTCTGGAAGAAGGTTTTTTATCCGCTCAGCTGCCTGGTGATGGTGATGCTGGCACTGCCGTTCGCATACTTGCATTTCCGTTCTGGCGGTATCGCTGCCTATGTGTTTTCTGGGGTCATGATTGGAATCAGTTTCTTTTTGCTTAACAACGTTTTTGGCTATGTAGGTAACTTGCAAAACTGGCAGCCTTGGCTGGCCGCTGCAGCGCCCGGTATGCTTTACATGGCTATTTCGCTGTGTACGTTCGGCTGGCTGGTCTTAAGGCGATAAAAACAAGATGTTGACTGGAATTATTTTATTTGCGCATGGCTCGCGAGACCCACAATGGCGCTTGCCCATCGAGGCAGTTGCCACACAGATCATCCAGCGCCATCCCGGCGCATTGGTACGCTGTGCCTACCTTGAACTGTGTCTGCCGTCATTGCCCGATGCCGCTACTGATTTAATAGCTGCTGGTGCTGGTCGTTTAAAGATTTTTCCGTTATTTTTAGGAGTTGGGAAGCACGCACGGGAAGACTTGCCACTGCTGATAAGCGAACTTCGGAAAGTTCATCCTAGCGTTGCTGTCGAGCTCCTGCCGACAGCTGGGGAGTCTGAAAAACTCATTGCATTGATGGCTGATATGGCAATGTCCTGAATCAATACCTTGATGCTCTTTAGTGCCAAAATAGCATAATGACAGCAATAATCAGTCGGTATCGGATATGAATCTTCACCAATTTCGGTTCGTTCAAGAAGCCGTTCGGCGTGGTCTGAACCTGACCGAAACTGCGAAAGTGCTGCACACCTCCCAGCCCGGTGTGTCCAAAGCCATCATCGAGCTTGAAGAAGAGCTTGGCGTAGAAATATTTGCTCGCCATGGCAAACGCCTAAAACGCGTAACCGAACCGGGTACGCATGTGCTTAAAAGTATTGACCTGATCTTGCGTGAGGTGGGCAATTTGCGGCGCATCGGCGAGCAATATTCCAAACAGGACAGCGGCACACTGTCAATCGCTACCACCCACACCCAGGCCAGATACGTGCTGCCCCAACCAGTTGCAAAACTGCGTGAGGCGTTTCCCAAAGTCAATGTCAGCCTGCATCAGGGCTCACCTGACCAGGTGGCTCAAATGCTGCTTGATGAGGTTGCTGAAATTGGTATTGCCACCGAATCATTGGTGAACTATCCAGACCTGATCACCCTGCCCTGCTATGAATGGCAGCACATGCTGGTGTTGCCTAAGGCACACCCGCTGGCCAGCAAAGCCAACATCACCCTGCAAGACCTGGCTCTCGAGCCACTCATCACTTACCACCCTTCGTTTACCGGGCGTACCAAAATTGACCAGGCCTTTGAAGCCGTAAGGTTAGAGCCACGCATCGCGCTGGAAGCGATTGATTCAGACGTGATCAAAACTTATGTTCGGCTTGGATTAGGCGTGGGCATTGTGGCTGAAATGGCCATCAAGGACGACGGCACCAACAGCGACTTGATGGCTATTCCGGCGGGGAATCTGTTTGGCCTGAATGTGGCACGCGTGGCTTTTAAACGCAGCGCTTATCTGCGCAACTTTGTCTACACTTTTGCAGAACTGGTCAGTAGCAACTTGAAGCGGGAACTGATTGAAAAGACCATGTCAGGTCATGGCAGCGATTTTTGATTTTTTGAGCAACACCTATGAACACTGTGATTGAACGCACGCCGCAACTGCAAACCAAACTGCCCGCTGTCGGCACCACCATCTTCAGCGTGATGTCAACTTTGGCGGCTGAAAAAAACGCGGTCAATTTAGGTCAGGGCTTTCCGGATTTTGAGTGTGACCCCAAATTGGTCGGGGCTGTGACAGATGCAATGACCAAAGGCTTGAACCAGTACCCACCCATGCCGGGTGTGCCAGTGCTGCGCGAAGCCATTTCAAACAAGCTTTTAAAGTTGCATGGCCGCAATTACAACCTGGACACCGAGATCACCGTCACTGCAGGCGCGACTCAGGCCATCATTACAGTCATCCTGGCAATTGTTCACCCCGGTGATGAAGTCATCGTGCTGGAGCCCTGCTATGACAGCTATGTGCCCAACATCGAACTGGCAGGCGGCGTGGTGGTGCGCGTGCCTTTGGTTCCCGGCACATTCAGGCCGGACTTTGACAAGATCAGCGCCGCCATAACGCCGAAGACACGCGCCATATTGATCAACTCACCGCACAACCCCAGCGCAACGGTGTGGACCCAGGCCGACATGCTGAAACTGCAAGATTTGCTGGCACCCACCGACGTGCTGCTGATCAGCGACGAGGTGTATGAACACATGGTGTTTGATGCCGAAAAAGGCCAGATTCACCAAAGCGCTGCGCGTTTTGCAGGGCTGGCCGCGCGAACTTTTATCGTCAGCAGTTTTGGCAAAACCTACCACGTCACGGGCTGGAAGGTCGGTTATGTGGTAGCTCCTGCGGTGTTAATGGCCGAGTTCCGCAAGGTGCATCAGTTCAATGTGTTCACCGTCAATACGCCCGTGCAGTACGGCTTGGCCAGTTACATGGCCAACGAACACGCATACCTTGACTTGCCCTCTTTTTATCAGCGCAAGCGCGACCTGTTTCGCACGGGCCTTGCCGCCACCCGTTTTAAATTATTGCCCAGCGAAGGCAGCTACTTCCAGTGCGTGGATATCTCTGAGGCCAGTGATTTGAACGAAGCTGATTTTTGCAAGTGGCTGACCACCGAAATAGGCGTTGCTGCAATTCCGTTGTCTGCCTTCTACGGCAACGGATTTGATCAGCGCGTGGTGCGCTTTTGCTTTGCCAAGAAAGACGAAACCTTGAATGCGGCGTTGGCGCGCTTGGCGAAGGTATAGCCAAAGCCACAGCTGTAGACATCTGCTTACGGGCAGTTAAGGCTTAAGCCTGTTGATGCGCAGGGCTTTGCCGTAAAGAATCGAAACTCATAAAAAGGAGTTTTCATGTCTATTTCCCTCATTCTGCTAATTGTTTTAATTTTGTTTTTAGTTGGCGCTTTGCCAACTTGGGGCCACAGCCGCAGTTGGGGTTATGGGCCCAGTGGTGGTATCGGCCTGATTGTTGTCATCTTGGTCGTGTTGCTGCTGATGGGAAGAATTTAACCAGATCTGGCATCAACTATTGAGTTGCTGCCAGACTTTCTCCAGTCGCTTGATGCTGACCGGCTGGGGAGTTCGGAGTTCTTGCGCAAAAAAACTGACGCGCAGCTCTTCTACCAACCATCGAAACTCTTGCATCCGCGCATCAGTCACACCTTTTCGCTCTGCAACCAGTCTCCAGTAGCGTTGTTCTTGGGGTTTTAGCTCAAGCATTCTTGCAGCATCCCGCGCAGGATCTGCCCGCCATTTTTCAAGTCTTGCCGTAATGGCTTTGAGGTAACGCGCGAAGTGCTGCAATTGCCCATAAGGCGTTGCAGTTAAAAACCGTTTGGGTACAAGCCGCTGCAGCTGCTGGGCTGAGTCGAGCGATGCCTCAGGCGCATTTTTAGCATCTTTGATCTTGCGCTGGGCCGTTGCAAATTCCAGCAATATGGCGTTCGCCAGGCGCGCAACTTCAGTGGCAATAAGTGTCAAACGCCCTCGCCCTTCATCAAGCCGTTTTTTAAACTCGGCTTCGCAGGTTGGCAAAGGGTCAAGCAAAAACGCCCTTGCCAACGCCACTTCCAGAATTTGCGCACGCAGCTCTTCCAGCGTGCCGCCACCCGTGTTGTCCGAGGCGCGCCCCACCAGCATGTAGGCAGTCGCCATTTTTTGCAGGTCAGGTAAATTCTTTTCCAGGTATTTGATGGCGTCTTTTATTTGCAGCGCAAACAAGCGGGCCAAACCCGCACGGTGCTTGACACTGGCAAGTTCCGGTTCATCAAACACCTCAATCGTTACAGCATCGCCCATGTCAATCAACGCGGGGAAACCGATTAACGTTTGCGGCCCTTTAACGATCTCCATCAACTCGGGTAGTTCTCCAAAAGCCCAGCTGGTGTAACGCTCAGGCACCTTGGATGCTATTCTTTCAGGAGCTGCTTGCACGCGTATCTGTTGGGCTGCAGGCTTATTTGACACCTTATCAGAGCCTGCAACCCCCGTTTTTTGGTTTCCCGTGCCGGAAGCGGTCAAATTTTTCAGACCAGCCAGCGCCTGAAACGCGCCGCGCGCCTGCGCCCCCAAATCCCCCTTCAGCCCAGCCAGGCTGCGCCCTTGGCCCAGTTGCCGGCCATGCTCGTCCACGACCCGAAAGTTCATGAAGAAATGCGGCGGCAGCATGTCCAGCTTCAAGTCACCGCGTTTGACATCAACCGCAGTGGCGTCACGCACCAGCCTGAGCACCGCATCCGTCAGCGAACCTGTACCAAACACTTCACCCTGATTGAGCTGCTCCGCAAACCGTGCCGCCGTATCAGGCAGCGGCACCAGGCGCGAGCGTGGCCGCTGATGCAGGGTTTTGATGAGTGCCTGAATTTTGTCTTTCAGCATGCCGGGCACCAGCCACTCGCAGCGTTCCTCGTTGACCTGGTTCAGTGCAAATAGCGGCACATCAACCGTCACGCCATCTTTGACGTCGCCCGGCTCATGCAGATATGTGGCCGTGCAGTCCACACCACCGAGTCGCAAAATTTTCGGGAAGGCCTGCGTGGTGATGCCTGCTGCCTCGTGGCGCATCAGCTCTTCTTGCGTCAACAACAGCAGTTTGGGCTGCTTTTTAACTTCTTCGCGGTACCAAGCCTCGCAACTTGCGCCGCTGCACACGTCCGCTGGCAGTTGCTGGTCATAAAAAGCGTAAATCAGCTCTTCGTCCACCAGCACGTCTTGCCTGCGCGCCTTGTGCTCGAGGTCCTGCACCTTGGCGATCAGCCTTTCATTGGCTTTTAAAAATCCAAGCGGCGTGTCCCAATTGCCAGCGACCAGCGCTTCCCTGATAAAAACGTCGCGCGCACCAGCAGGGTCTACCCGGCCAAAGTTGACACGCCGCCCGCTGTAAACCACCAGCCCGTAAAGTGTTGCGCGTTCCAGCGCAGTAACTTGCGCGGCTTTTTTCTCCCAATGCGGGTCGAGGAGCTGCTTTTTGAGTAAATGAGGCGCAACCTGCTCTATCCATTGCGGCTCGATGTTGGCAATGCCCCGGCCAAACAAACGGGTAGTTTCCACCAGCTCGGCGGCCACAATCCAGCGGCCCGGCTTTTTGCTGAGTTTTGCGCCCGGGTGTCGATAAAACTTGATGCCGCGCGCGCCCTGATACCAGTCTTCTTCCTCGCTCTTTTGCCCCAGGTTGCCGAGCAGGCCGCAAAGCATGGACTGGTGCAGTTGCTCGTAGCTGGCAGGCCTTTTGTTCAGTTCCCAGCCCTGTTCGCCGATGGTACCCATCAGTTGCGAATGAATGTCGCGCCACTCCCGAACCCGGCGCATGTTGATGAAGTTTTCTCTTAATAAATTCTCATGTTGCCTGTTCGTGAGTTTATGCACTGCATCGTGCCCACCGCGCGAATCACCCAACCACTTCCACAACTTCAGGTATCCGACAAACTCGCTTTTCTCATCATCAAACTTGGCGTGTGCCTGGTCGGCCTGGGCTTGCTTGTCCATCGGGCGGTCGCGCACGTCCTGCACGCTGAGGGCGCTGGCAATCACCAGCACTTCGTCCAAGGCGCTGCGGCTCTTGGCTTCCAGAATCATGCGTCCCACGCGCGGGTCTAGTGGCAGCTTGGCAAGTGTGTGGCCAATTGCAGTCAATTCGTTGTCGTCATCCACAGCGCCCAGCTCGGCCAGCAACTGGTAGCCGTCGGTCATGGCGCGGCGCTGCGGCGCTTCAATAAAAGCAAAGTCTTCGATTGCGCCCAAGTGCAAAGCCTTCATGCGCAAGATCACAGAAGCCAATGAACTGCGCAAAATCTCGGGGTCTGTAAACCGCTGGCGGCCTGCAAAGTCTTGCGCGTCATACAGCCGGATGCATATGCCATCTGCAACCCGGCCACAACGCCCAGCGCGCTGGTTGGCCGCTGCCTGGCTAATGGGTTCAACCATCAACTGCTCGACTTTGCTCCTGAAGCTGTAGCGCTTGACGCGCGCTGTACCTGCGTCAATCACATACCGAATGCCTGGTACCGTGAGCGATGTTTCGGCCACATTAGTCGCCAGCACAATGCGGCGGTTGTTGTGAGGTGTAAAAATTTCGTCTTGTTCTGCCGGGCTCAGGCGAGCAAACAGCGGTAATACAGCGGCGTTACGCACCAAGGGCTTGTGCGCCAGGTGCTTGCGCAGGTGATCGGCCGCTTCCCTGATTTCCCGCTCACCGGGCAAGAACACCAATATATCGCCGGCATTGTGGGGGCTCAGCCATAGCTCATCGACTGCATCGGCAATCGCGTCGTTCAAGTCGTAATCGCGCGATTCTTCAAACGGTCGGTATCGTTGCTCAACCGGAAACATCCTGCCCGACACCATGATGACTGGTGCTGGAACTGTCTGCCCCCACGCTCCGCGCTGTGCGTCGTCGCTGCCCCCCAAGGGGGCGCCACTTGCCTTGGGGCGGCCCAGCGGCTGCGCGCTTGGCGTGGATGCAAAATATTCAGCAAATCGATTTGCATCAATCGTTGCCGAGGTGATGATGACCTTCAAATCGGGCCGGCGCGGCAACAACTGGCGCAAGTAGCCGAGTAAAAAATCAATGTTCAGGCTGCGTTCGTGCGCCTCGTCAATGATGATGGTGTCGTAAGCATTCAGCAGCGGGTCAGTTTGTGTTTCAGCCAGCAAAATGCCGTCGGTCATGAGCTTGACGGATGCATCCCGGCTCAGGCGGTCCTGAAAGCGCACCTTAAACCCGACCACATCACCAAGTGGTGTTTTAAGTTCTTCAGCAATGCGCTTGGCCACGCTTGATGCAGCTATGCGGCGCGGCTGGGTGTGGCCAATCAGTTTGGCGCGCTGCCCTGCAGGGTAATTGATCTTTCCTCGCCCCATCGCCAGCAAGATTTTAGGCAGCTGTGTGGTTTTGCCGGACCCGGTTTCACCGCAAACAATCACCACCTGATGGGCTGCGATGGCGGCGGTGATTTCTTCGCGCTTGCCAGATACGGGCAAAGATTCAGGGAAATCGATGTGCAATGCTGATGTGAATTCTGATGACAAGCGCTTAAGACTCAAAGCTTTATATTATCAACGCCCAAGCCATAGGCAGCTACAGCAAGCGGGTATCTGGCAACTCAACCGCTTCGCCACTTGATTCGTCAAACCAGGCAATCCGGCTGGCGTAGCTGATGGCTGTACGAGACATACGCCGCCCCATGGCCACTGCGTCTGAACCTCTGGACTCCGGGTTGGACACCACCAAAACGCCTACGCCAATGTCTGCCACCCACAATGTGCTGTCTGTTTCCAGCCGAGCAGCTTCGCGACTGGTATTCAATGACACCGAACGCCGCAGGCGCGCTTCTACGGCCCTGGCAATATTGATCAAATCTCTGCTTTCCTTGCAATGCGGCATCACCAGTACAAAGCCATCAGTTCCCAACCGACCCATCTGGATATAAGTGGGCACCGTACGCCGCAGGCGTACTGCACAAACAAAAAGCGCGTGGTTGACTGCGGGTACACCATGCAGCTGCTCAAGTGCATACAAGTTGGCAATCGTCAGCACCACAATACCCATCGGCTGCGGTTTATCCCGAAAATTTTTAAATATCGCGCCGACCATGTGGCCGGTCTCCTGATGCGAGCGCATGCGCGTCACAGGATCGTAGCTTGGGCCATAAGCCATGAGCTTGTGAAGCTCAATCAAATACGCATAACGCGACCACAGCACACTGGCCATAGTGACCATGTAGAGCGTTGCCGTCAATGCACTGATGGCTTGTACCCACAAGCTCACCCGATCCCGGTCATGCGCAATGGCGCTCAGTCCTGTTAGCGCTACAAGCATGCAGCAAATTCCAAACACAACCGCCCAGTTCAAGCGGTCACCCGACCACGCCTTTTTAGCCGCCACACCCAGCGCAACAAGGCCCAGCAGGATGGCCATGGCTGTGCCCAACATTAAAAAATTTCCGGGCGACAGTTGCCAGCCGCTAGCAAGCGCTAACAAAAACAGGCTGCACAGCGCAGCGAAAAGGCCGTGCCGCATGCGCTGCGACTTCGTCAGACCCAGCAAAGCGAACAGCAGGTATGTCAACAGTACTGACACCGTGATGGTGACAAGTGCCAGAGATACGGTCAGCGTTTGGGCGTTATTAACGGGCAACCCACCCAAAAATGCCACCACATAAAAAGCCGATGCCAGCGCAGCCAGGGCAGCATTCAGTGCAATTCGATGTAGCGAACGTGCGTAAGCAAATACGGATCCAGCCAGCATGCCAAAGACGACGCCAAAAAAGCAGCCCCACAATCCGGTAATCAATTTTTCCATCGTTTTTTAAGATAACCCGAGCCGAAATTTAACGCAAGCACCAATTTGATCAAGCGAACAACTCGCAGCGTTGAAATGCCACGTTCTGCGTACCTTACACTTTCATTTTTAGCTCCAGCTCAGGGTACGCCCATGTCAGCCGTCTTCAATTTCACCTTCGTACCCTGGTTTCGCTCTGTTGCGCCTTACATTCATACCCACCGGGGTAAAACCTTTGTCGTTGGTGTAGCTGGTGAAGCAATCGCTGCGGGCAAGTTGCAACATATTGCCCAAGACCTGGCCCTGATTCAAAGCATGGGTGTCAAAATTGTGTTGGTGCATGGTTTTCGGCCTCAAGTCAATGAACAGCTGGCCGCCAAAGGCCACGAAGCCAAATACTCGCACGGCATGCGCATCACTGATGAAGTTGCACTTGACAGCGCGCAGGAAGCCGCCGGCCAGTTGCGCTATGAGATTGAAGCTGCTTTTAGCCAGGGCCTTCCCAACACGCCGATGGCTGGGGCTACTGTGCGGGTGATTTCTGGCAACTTTATTACCGCCCGGCCGGTTGGCATCGTCGATGGTGTGGACTTCAAACACTCAGGTTTGGTGCGCAAGGTCGACACACTAGGCATTACCCGCACCCTGGATTTTGGCGCGATGGTTCTTCTGTCGCCGTTTGGATTTTCGCCGACGGGCGAAGCATTTAACTTGACCATGGAAGAAGTTGCCACCAGCGTGGCGATTGAGTTGGGCGCTGACAAGCTGATTTTTTTGACAGAAATCCCCGGCATTCGCATGAACCCGGACTTGCCAGCCAGCGACGACAACCCGATTGACACCGAGCTTCCGCTGGCAGCCGCTGAAAGGCTCTTGGGCCAACTGCCCAACGCCACCCAGCCCACCGATACCGCTTTTTACCTGCAGCACTGCGTCAAAGCCTGCAAATCAGGCGTGGAGCGCAGCCACATCTTGCCGTTTGCGGTTGATGGTTCGCTGCTGCTGGAAATTTATGTCCACGACGGCATTGGCACCATGGTGATCGATGAAAAGCTGGAGGAACTGCGCGAAGCCACCGCCGACGATGTGGGTGGTATTTTGCAGCTGATTGAGCCGTTTGAAAAAGACGGCACGCTGGTCAAACGCGACCGTACCGAGATTGAGCGCGACGCCAATAACTACACCATTCTTGAGCACGACGGTGTGATTTTTGCCTGTGCCGCCTTGTACCACTACCCAGAGGCCAAAACCGCTGAAATGGCTGCGCTGACCGTATCGCCGCAATCACAAGGCCAGGGCGATGGTGAAAAGGTTTTAAAACGCATCGAGCAACGCGCCCGTGCCGCTGGCCTGCAGAGCATTTTTGTATTGACCACGCGCACCATGCACTGGTTTATCAAGCGCGGTTTTGTGCAGGTTGACCCTGACTGGTTGCCTGAAGCGCGCAAGCGCAAATACAACGTCAATCGCAAATCGCTGGTGCTGGTGAAAAAGCTGGGCTGAACTTCTTCGCTAGATCGGCAGGACGCGAGTTGGATCGGGGGTTTCAAGCCACTGCTGCAACTCGTCAGCCAGTTGCTTGCTGCTGGAAACCGCTACACCCCAAGCTTTCACCCGTGCTTGTAAGTCCGTCCCGTAACGGGAAAAGTCGGTGCGGTCTGGCAGCTTGCCGTTGGGCAGTGTTTTGACCCAATCCGGGTTGGGTGCAAGCAAAACCATGTTGTCTAAAAACGCAGTAGCCTTGTGCCGCCACTTCAGGCTTTTGTCCAGCCAGCCGGGCACGACTGATTTTTGGAAATGCGGATACAAAACAAGGTTTTTGGCCGGGCCTTTTGCCGCCGCCGGGTAGTTCAGGTGCAGGTGGTAATCTGTAATGCCGCCATCCCAGTACGCGCCCGGTGGCGCACCCGGAATATCCCGCACAGAGCGCAGCACAAACGGAATCGAGCAACTGGCTTGCAGCGCGAGGTTGAAGTTGGCCTCGGTCAGGTCTATCTGGCGCGTTCGGTAGTCACGCGCATCAAACGGCAGCGCGGCGTTTTGACTTGAAAACACCACCCGCTCCAGCCATGCCCCCATCGTTTTGCGGTGGACGCCATTGCTTAAAAAAGCCCCCAGATAGCCTAGCGGTGTGGCGACTTTATGCTCCCGCCGCAAGATATGCCGCCCGCGTGAGGTGATGATGTGCAGCTTGTAGCGCGGGTGGCTCAGTACATCAGCCACCTTACCCGCGTAAAAACGGGTAAGGTTGCGGCCAAAGTCTTCGCTCACGGTATTGGCAGACGGAAACTTTTCACCTGGTTTTAAAGCATAGTCCTGGCGAATGTAGTCATGCTCCAGTTGCTCAAAACCCGCCACAGAGTTGTTCAGGCAAGCCGTGGCCATGCGCCAGGCACCAATCGACGCGCCGACCAGATGCACGTCATGGTTCGATTGCGCCAGCCAGTCACCAAAAATAAACCGGTCCAGAGGCCCAAGTATCAAACCCTTGGGCCCACCCGCCGCGCCGGGTATGACGCCAACGTCATGCGGCTGCAACCCACTTTGTGCGATGTGCTGCATGGCTTTCGGGCCTGCGTAAATGCGGAGCGCTTGCATGGGTGGCTTACTTCTTCAACCCAGCCAACTTACCAAACGCAGAAGCCATTGCCGATGGCACGGCTTGCGGTGCTTCTTGTCTTGTCGGGTTCTGGTTTTGATTGAATCCGGATCTTGAACCTTCAAATCGGTTGTCCCGTGGCACGTCTCGTCGAGCGGTGACCTCCCCCAGCTTCATCGTCAAGCCAATCCGCTTGCGCGCCACGTCAATTTCGGTTACCCGCACCTTCACAATGTCGCCCGTCTTGACGACTGCACGCGCGTCTGTTGTAAATTTATGGCTGAGCTGACTGACGTGTACCAGGCCGTCCTGATGCACACCGATGTCGATGAACGCGCCAAACGCTGCCACGTTGCTGACCGTACCTTCAAGCTCCATGCCTTCGCGCAAATCCTGGATAGCTTCAACGCCGTCGTTAAAGCGTGCCACTTTGAAGCTGGGGCGTGGATCACGACCTGGTTTTTCCAGTTCCAGCAAAATATCCTTGACAGTGATCACGCCAAACTTGTCATTGGCAAACAGCTCTGGTTTGAGGGTTTTGAGCATATCGGCCCGGCCCATCAATTCAGCCACACTCTTGCCGGTGTGCTGGATGATCTGCTCAACCACCGCATAGGTTTCGGGATGCACGCCGGTCATGTCGAGCGGGTTGCTGCTGCCCTGCAAACGTAAAAAGCCTGCGCTTTGCTCATAAGTTTTAGCACCCAGGCCCGTCACTTTCAAAAGGTCGGCACGCGAGGCGAATGCGCCATTCGCATCACGCCAGCGCACGACTGACTTGGCCACAGTCTGGCTCAAACCCGCCACCCGCGCCAGCAGCGGCACGCTGGCGGTGTTCAGGTCTACACCGACGCTGTTGACGCAGTCTTCGACCACTGTGTCCAGGCTGCGCGCCAAATCGCTCTGGTTCACATCGTGCTGGTACTGGCCCACACCGATGGATTTCGGGTCAATCTTGACGAGCTCGGCCAATGGGTCTTGCAGGCGGCGTGCAATGCTGGCCGCGCCGCGCAGGCTCACGTCCACGTCCGGCATTTCCTGACTGGCAAATTCGCTGGCTGAGTAGACGGATGCGCCAGCCTCACTGACGACAACCCTTTCAATCGTCGTATTTACTATTATTTCAGGAGCTGCTTGCGCATGATTTAATTGGACTACAGGCTGATTTAATACATTTTTTGAGTCTTTTTGCAGCATTTTGATCAAATCTGCAGCCAATTTGTCGGTTTCACGGCTGGCTGTGCCGTTGCCAATCGCAATCAGGTTCACACCATGCTTTTCACACAGTTTGCCCAGCGCGTGAAGCGAGCCATCCCAGTCTTTGCGCGGCTCGTGAGGGAACACGGTTGCGGTGTCAACCAGCTTACCAGTACTGTCCACCACTGCCACCTTCACGCCGGTGCGTATGCCTGGGTCCAGCCCCATCACAACGCGCGGCCCCGCGGGGGCGGCCAGCAACAGGTCGCGCAGGTTGTCAGCAAACACCTTGATGGCGACTTTTTCAGCGTCTTCGCGCAGGCGGGTGAAAAGATCACGCTCCAGCGACAAACTGAGCTTGACGCGCCAGGCCCAGGCCACGCATTTGCGGATCAGGTCGTCCGCCGGGCGGCCTTTGTGGCTCCAGCCGAGGTGCAGCGCGATTTTCCCTTCTGCAAGCGACACGACCGGGCCTTTTGATACGGAAGAATCAGTCGATAGCGGCGGCTCGGGCAGCAGCAGCTTGGCATCCAGAATCTCAAGCCCCCTGCCCCTGAAAACCGCCAGCGCCCGGTGCGAAGGCACGCGGCCAATCGGCTCGTCATATGCAAAATAATCCCGAAATTTGGCGTTGTCCGGCGCGTTTTCGTCCTTACCAGTGACCAGTTTTGACGCGAACAACCCCTCAGCCCACAGCCAGCCGCGCAGCATTTGCACCAGTGCAGCGTCTTCAGCCCAGCGCTCACTCAAAATATCGCGCACGCCGTCCAATACAGCCTGTACGGTCGTGAAGTCATCGCCCTGCTCGTTTTTCTCAGGCTTCACATACGCCGCCGCCTCATCAGGCGGCAGCAGCAAGGGGTTGCCAAACAAAGCGGCCGCCAGCGGCTCAATGCCTGCTTCCCGCGCAATCTGGCCTTTGGTCCGGCGTTTCTGTTTAAAAGGCAGATACAAGTCTTCAAGGTCTTGCTTGGTGGCGGCCAAATCAATTGCTGCGCGCAATTCAGGCGTCAGCTTGCCCTGTTCGTCAATGCTTTTCAGCACCGCCTCGCGCCGCTCTACAAGCTCACGCAGGTAACCAAGGCGGTGCTCCAGTTCACGCAGTTGAATGTCGTCCAGGCCACCGGTGGCTTCTTTGCGGTAACGGGCAATAAATGGAACGGTAGCGCCACCATCGAGCAAGTCAACGGCGGTTTTGACCTGTTGATCTTGAACTTTGATTTCCTGGGCTATTTTGTGAATGATGGCGTGCATGATGGTGTCATTTTTACTCTGTAGATGCGCCTGCTGACGCCTCGGGTGGGCATTGTCCCACAGCAAAAAACCACTTTTAACTAGAAAATTTGTTCACTTTATTTAGTGACGGATGGAAAAACTATGAAAATAAAAACCTTGTTATTGGTCATTGGAATCGTATTGATAGCTGCTTTTGCAGTGCTCAATGTGGATGAGTTCACGCGCACCAGCACGCTCAATCTCGGCGTCACCTCCATGCAGTTACCGCTGGGGTTGGTGATGCTGATGCTGGTCGTAGTCATTTTGCTGATTTTCCTGGTTACAACGTTGTACATGCACAGCACCAACCTGCTTGAAACCCGAAAATACGACAAGCAACTGACCGCCCAACGCGAGCTTGCAGACAAAGCGGAAGCGTCGCGCTTTACTGAACTGCGGCGCTACCTCGAGTCGCAGGCAGCATTGGCCATAAACCAAAGCAGTGATGCGGTAGTCGCGATGGATCGCCGCATGACGCATACTGAAAAACTTCTTTTAAATCGGCTTGATCAATCGGACAACAGTAATGCTGCTTATTGGGGTCAACATGGCGACGCCTTGCTGCGATCGAGCCGCTAAGCCACTTTATAAAACTGCAGGAAATGGCTGGGCACTGCGGTCAAAGCCTGCTGCCAACATCTTCTGGAGTATGTCATGCGAAGGCCACTTACTTTAAACGCTCCTAAAGTAATAGCTGCTTGCGCGCTTTCTTTGTAGACTGCAGGCACTTTTGTATTGTCTGTTTGGTGTTTGGTGTTCGATCAGTGTTGGCATACTGATATCCCTGTGATTGAGCTGTAAGCGCTTTAAGGTCACAGCGCGTCCCCACGCGAACTTGATCAATTGACAAGCACGGCCGCAATTCCAAAGTTTTATCTGGTGATAATCAGGGGAGATTTCCAAAGCACCGTGGTGTAGTGAGCCAGCTTAACCACATCAAAAGAATATGCTGACAATGCATGCTGACGCAGATTAAAAAAATCCTCCGCATTATCTTGCTGGCGCCTGTGCTGTTGGTGCTGTTGTTTGAAGAGTGGGGCTGGGAACCGCTGGCGCGCTTTTTCGCACAACTGGCCAAACTGCCGCTGTGGGCCAAACTTGAAAGCGCCATCAAAGCCCTGCCTCCCTGGGCTGCCTTGCTGGTGTTTGGTATACCAGTCATTGCATTGATCCCCGTCAAGCTACTGGCTTTGTATCTGTTTGGCCAGGGCCATGCAATGCTGGGCTTGACATTGGTGATTGCCGCAAAAATTACAGGTACTGCCGTGGCAGCCAGATTGTTTCAATTGACTGAGCCTGCAATAATGCGCATGGCGTGGTTTGCGCGCATTTACACCCCGTGGAAAGCCTGGAAAAACCATCTACTGAAGCAGGTGCGCCAGTCTGCAATATGGAGCGCTGTACGTAAAATCAACGCTCAAACAAAAATCATGCTGCACAAGTTTTGGACAAATATCTAGGCAACGAGCTACGACGAAACAGATTGATTCGCTTTGCGGCCCAGATGTCCATTTTATTCAACTGCTTACGCTGTTGCAGCAAACATGTCTGCCTGTATGGTTGTTTCTTTCTGCGGTAGTTTTAAATTTGGAAGCGGCAAAGTCAGCCGCACGCAGGTACCACTACCGCTGCGGCTTGAGATGTGCAGCATACCGCCGACCGCCACCGCCCGCCTTTTCATGCTTTGTAGGCCGTAGCCGGCCGCAGAGTTGTTTTCATCCCGTCTGATGCCTACTCCGTTGTCAAACACTTCTAGTATCAGATGACAAAATTCAGGCACAAAACAACATCTAACCTTGACTGAGCTTGCCTTGGCATGGCGCATGACGTTGCACATACTTTCCTGAGCAATGCGCAGCACCTGCTGCGCGTAAACTCCTTGCACGGTCTCAAGCTCGGACGAAAGATCGACATCCCAGCACATTTTGATGCCTTGCCGGTCTAGCGCAGGCTGAACCCGATAGCGCAGACGGCCCAGCGCCTCGGTCACGTTTTCATCAAAGCTGTCGAGCGCATCGACCATCATTTTTAAATCACTCAAGCAGTGCTCCAGCGACAACATGACGAATTGCTTTTGCGGCTGCTCAGCGGCCTGCATGGCAAACAGAATGCTAACGATTTGGGAGCCTACGTTGTCGTGCAGCTCACACGAAATGCGTTGCCGCTCCACGCGCAGCGCCAGCGAGGTGAATTTGTCATCTACGTTGATGCCGGCCAGCGTTTGAAAGTTGGTTTGACAGCCAAACGACGTGCCAGCGTTGGCAAGCACATTGTCTGCGTCAACGTTGAGTGAAACAACCTTCCAAAGCACAAATATATAAAAAGCATACAGGTGATACATCACTGGCAACGCAATTTGCTCAGCACCTGCCAAAGAGGCTTGGTATAGCCACATGCCAAGACCCATGGCGCAAGCAGTCAATACCAGCCAACCGCGGAAGCTGTCGGTATGGCGAACCTGGCGCATCACCAACCCCGTAACTGACGCAGTAGCGAGTAGCGTGAGCACAGTTAACGTCCATTGAATTTCAGGTAAATTCGAAGCAATTCTGCCGATCAATAGCGCATCAATCAGCCCACCAGTTAAATGAAATCCGAGTAGAGCCAGAACCCATGGACGCACAACATTAGCAGCGGTTAGCAAAAAGAAAGCCAGGCTAACAAGTAAAAATTCGTAAGCTGCAGTGATAATGAAGGGCGGCAACGCCTCGAAAACCGACCTTTGGCTTGCAGGCAACGTCTGGTACGCACCTATCAGCAGGTAAAGCATCCAGATGCCAGCCAAAATACGCATGGCTAAATCGACTGGATGGCTCTGAAATTTCCAGGCCTTTGTTGAACCAATAAAAGCGGTAACTGCCAGCATGGCACTGATTACAGCAAAAAACAATTTAACAGCGAGCAACATTACGAGAGCAGCATTTTTTGGTTAACGAAATTTCAGATGAGCCCGCGCTGCAACGCCGAACTGACAGCATGTGCCCGGGTTTTAACCTGCAGCTTTCGGTAGATGTTTTTAATGTGCGAATTGACTGTTAATCCGCTGATAGACAAGCGAAATCCAATTTCGACACTGGTGTAACCGGCCGCGACCAATTTCAGTACCGTGTGTTCACGATCAGACAAGCCTTTTTTGTGTGGCTCCGTTCGTGCGGTGGTGTCGTTTGGGCTGTGGTCAAGTCGGTGCAGCAATCGCCTGGCCAGGTTAGGTGTGATAGACGCACCGCCGTTGACAACCTGAAGCACTGCCTGTGAAAAGTTTCCAAACCAGGAATTTTTAACCAAGTAGCCGGTGGCTCCCAACTCAAACGCCCGCAAGGCATGTTGCTCGTCTTCCATGGCTGAAATAACGATGGCTTCGGCAAGAGGCCGAACGATTTTTAGGTGCTCAATCAGCTCAAACCCATTGCCATCACCCAGATTTAAATCGACCAGCATCACATCGAATTCACAGCTCGAAAGCAGCTGCTTTCCCTCTCGCATACTACCGCCCTGCCCTACCAGATCACAGCGCAAATCTGCCATCAATTCACGGGAAATAACGTGCCGAATATTTGTATCGTCATCCACCAGCAGCACCCGAACCGGCTTGGCGACCTGGCCCACCAAAAAAGGCGGCCATGACTGTGTTGTGGTGCTTTGCGGCACTAAAGCTGCAAAGCCCTGCCTTGATTGTTGTACCGGTATTGCGGAATTAAACGCAGTGTTGTTAGTGTGGGTGGAGCTGGTGGACATTAAATTTTCCTCAATCAAATTGGTCATGTCGAATCTCCTTAAAAAGTTGCGTTGTCGACTGATTTTGCAGACCAGCAAACCTCTGCCAACAACCGCCAACGCATTGAAATACGAATAACAAGAAAAATCTAGTGATAAATAACAATCTCTAGTGTTTTTAATGGAAAACATCCAACAGGTTCCCGAAAAGGTGTATTTGATTACAAGCTTC
>JAYVEE010000449.1:0-2357 GCA_043749005.1 Polaromonas sp.
AATTATTCGGGCAGCGGGATCGAAACTACATTCACTCAAGGCGAAGACGCTTGCCTGGCCAGCATGGTGCCGGTATTGCCAAACGCGCAAGATGACACGCCCACTGATTTGCTGGTAGTTGGCAGTCTAGCCGACGTGGTCGAAGACCAATTCGTCCGACTCTTCAAGCAGCTTGGAATGGGCACAGTACGCTTTTTTCCACCACGGCAAGCCAATGACATGCCCGCCATTGGCCCTAACACCCGATTTTTATTGGCGCAACCATTTTTGGCCGACACAGCCAAAGCCCTGGAGGCGCGCGGTGCAATCCGCATAGCGGCCCCTTTTCCGTTGGGTATTGAAGGTACGAGCCAATGGTTATGGGCGGGAGCAGCTCTCTTTAACGTAGCAAAAGATCATTTTGATGCAGTGACTGAACCTGCCCGTCTGCGTGCGGCTTTGGCCGTGGCACGTCAGCGCACGCAACTGGCTGGCAAGCGCATCTTTTTCTTCCCGGATTCGCAGCTCGAAATTCCCATCGCCCGATTTTTGTCCCGCGAGTTGGGCATGGAACTGGTTGAGGTGGGCACACCGTATCTGCACCGCCAGCACCTGGCTGAAGAACTGGCTTTGCTGCCCGAGGGCACTTTTTTGTCTGAAGGCCAGCATGTGGAAAACCAGCTGGATCGCTGCCGCGCCGCCCAACCTGACATTGTGGTGTGCGGCTTGGGCTTGGCGAATCCGCTTGAGTCTGAGGGCTTGACAACCAAGTGGGCCATTGAGTTGGTTTTCACGCCCATCCAGGGTTATGAGCAGGCAGCGGATTTGGCTGAACTGTTCAGCCGGCCATTGACCCGTCGTTTAAAACTGGCTGCATAAGGTCATGCAACTCACACTCTGGACATATGAAGGTCCGCCGCATGTTGGCGCGATGCGCATCGCCACCGCGATGGAAGACGTGCATTACGTATTGCATGCGCCTCAGGGTGATACCTATGCAGATTTGCTGTTCACGATGATTGAACGCTTGCCCAAACGCCCACCAGTGACTTACACAACCTTTCAGGCGCGTGACTTGGGTGGCGACACAGCCGAGCTGTTCAAGACCGCCGCCCGAGAGGCTTTTGAGCGCTTCAAGCCCAAAGCCATGCTGGTTGGTGCCTCATGCACCGCCGAGCTGATTCAAGACGATCCAGGTGGCTTGGCCAAAGCGCTGAATTTGCCCATTCCCGTCGTCGCGCTTGAGCTGCCCAGCTATCAGCGCAAGGAAAATTGGGGCGCATCAGAGACTTTTTACCAACTTGTGCGCTCGCTGGCCAAACCAAAAATCGAGCGCGCGGCGAACGGTCGTAAAAGCTGCAATATCCTCGGTCCAACCGCGCTAGGCTTTCGCCACCGGGACGACCTGCGCGAAATCACGGGTTTGCTGGGCCAGTTGGGCATTGACATCAACGTCGTTGCGCCATTGGGTGCCACAACTGCCGACATGGCGCGCCTGGGCGATGCCGATTTCAATGTCGTTCTGTATCCCGAAATCGCATCTGTTGCCGCACAGTGGCTCACCCGCACCTTCGGCCAGCCCGCGACCAAAGTAGTGCCGATTGGCACCGGCGCGACCCGTGACTTCATCCATGAAGTTGCGCAACTGGCGGATATTGATGCCAGTCACGTACTGGCAAGCGCTCATGCCAGAGCCCCGTGGTATGCCAAGTCAGTGGACTCAACCTACCTGACCAACAAGCGCGTGTTTGTGTTTGGCGATGCCACACATGCCATTGCAGCCGCACGTATCGCCAGTCGTGAGCTGGGCTTTACGGTCGTCGGTTTGGGCACTTACAGCCGCGAGCATGCGCGCGATGTCCGCGACGCCGCCAAGCTGTATGGCATTGAGGCTTTGATCACCGATGACTACCTGGAAGTTGAAGCCAAAGTGGCTGAATTGCAGCCCGAGCTGGTACTGGGTTCACAAATGGAGCGCCATATTGCCAAGCGAATGGGCATACCGTGCGCAGTGATTTCAGCACCGGTTCATGTCCAGGATTTCCCGGCGCGCTATTCGCCGCAAATGGGTTTTGAAGGCGCCAACGTGATGTTTGACACCTGGGTACATCCACTCATGATGGGACTGGAAGAGCACCTGATCGGCATGTTCAGGGGCGATGCTGAATTTCATGAAAATGCCACGCCCTCGCATTTGGGTAAATCAGCAGTTCAATCGGATGTAGCCAACAAGACTGCTGCAACGCTTGAGGCGACTCAGGCTATTACGAGCGCAGCAAAAACATCGGCTGAGGCCATTGAACATGCCGCGACTGAAGCAACAAATGCCGTATGGGGTGCTGAAGCTGAAAAAGAGCTCAAGAAGATTCCGTTTTTTG
>JAYVEE010000450.1:0-2346 GCA_043749005.1 Polaromonas sp.
TGAAGGCGGTGTGATTGCATCCTTGACGTATCGCGGGGCTGTTTCCGGACTGGGCGTAACGCCTGGCGTCGGGACCGACAGCCTTCAGGCTGGTGTGGAAGGGTATTGGCGTCCATGGGGTTATCGGAATGGTGAATACGTCGAGTTGTTTGCCCGGGCGTTTCAAACCCTTTACAGCAAAGAAGGTGGCGCCAAGGGGCCGGGCACATTGCAAGCTGCTGCTGGTATTCGTTACAAACCTTTTGCGTCGCAAAATCTGGTGGGATCGTTCAGTCGGGTGTTCGCTCCCAGCGGTGGACGAAACGACTGGCTGGCCCAGCTGGGTTATTCGGCTGACAACGGAACAGACCTGCGCATTGATGTGCCTTCTTGGTGGACCACCAAAACCTCCGCAGAGATCGGACGTTATCTGTCAGAAGGACAGAACTACGCATTGGCTCAATTCCAGGCGGGCCGCAGTTATCGGTTGGGTGATGGCGACACGGAGGGCTCAGGACGGTGGGTGTTGTACCCTCATATTTCCGTCGCGGCCGACTACGACTCCACTGCTGTCGACAAAATCTCCGTCGGGTTTGGACCCGGATTGACCGGTCGGTACTGGTTCCGTGAAGACACATATGTCGCGCCGCGCTCCTATCTTGATCTGACGCTTCAATACCGAGCCCACATTGGCGGCGCGGAGCGGGCCAAGGGTCTTTTTGTCAACACGACATTGTCGTACTGATCATGAAGCGCCGTGCGTGGTTGTTGCTGATGGCATTGACACTTCTAGGAGCGTGTGCGCAGCCCCGACTTGTAATTCCACCCATCGCCGGGACCGTTTGGCAGCCAGACAACGCAACGCTTGATCCACGCGGCACCTGGGACAAGATGGGAGCCAGTGAACTGCTGGTGCAGTGGGTCGCCGTTGATGGAACCGCTTTTGTAGCCACCGACGTGATGCCAGTGGCCACGACTCTGCCCGCTTGGCAACGTATCGCCGGGGAGCCTTGGGCAAAGCAGGTGATTTTGGGTTTGGCAGGCCGGTATGACGAAAAGTCAGCGCGCAAAAGCATCTCTGAGCTGGCAAAAATCTCGGCTCAACTGGCCAAACTTCCAACCGCCATGAATGTGGTGGGGTGGTATTTCCCGGTTGAAATTGACCCCACTTGGACTGAGGCGGCCACGTTGGCCCCTTTGTTGGCGCCGTTACCACGGCCCTTGTGGATCAGCGTGTACGACAGCGCCAATGTCGGCCCGGAAGCGCTGGTGCAAGGTCTGATGAAGTGGTTGCCATCTGACGTTGGCGTGTTTTTTCAGGATGGCGTAGGTGTCCATGCGCGTGACGCTGTCGTCGCCAAACATTACGCCGACGTGCTGTCTGCACGACTTGGCAAAGACCGCGTCCGTCTGATTGCAGAGGCATTCAGACCACAAGTCGGTGGCGGCTTTCGCAGTGCCACGATTCAGGAACTCGGCCCGCAACTGGCGCAATACGCCGCTTACCGGGTTTTCCTGTTCGATGGCCCGCACTACCTGCCGGACACGCTGGTAAACCAAGTCGTTGTCAGCCAGTCATTAGCCGATTGATGTAGGACATCTTCTAATTATTTGCCATAGCAGAAATAATTCTTATATTTGACTGTTTTTGCTTGTCAATAGCCAATAATTTTGTTAATCTTACGCAAGCTTACAAAAAAGTTGACCAATGAAACACAATAAAAGCCATTCATTAATTCTAATTAAAATTGGTATGTTGGTGGCGGCGGTTAACACATTCGCTGCAGTTCAGGCTCCGCCACTGCCTGTGGGGTCGGAAAACGTAAAAATTGTTGCTGGCCAGTCTCCGTTTGAGCAAGAGCGTATGCAAAGAGCGCACAAGCATCACAGTCCTGCTCACGATAAAAAAGACATGACACGCGACGACACCGACGGCGCAGGAACCGCATCAAGGCGCTACGGCGGTGATGTGGACAAAAACCAGAAAAACGTCAAATAACGCACACCCTACTTAATGAGTTTCATCATGAAAAATTTACTTCAACGCTTAGGCGTCGTCGCGCTGACGGCTCTGGCTGTGATGGGCTTAACCAGTGCACCTGCTGCCACCGCGCCCGCTCTAGCGCCGAAAACACTGATCCTGTATGACGCGCCTGCCGGAACCGAGTTTGAAAAGTTGGGACTGGCCTACGCGATCATGCTGAAAAATTTGGTGTCTCACTTCAACAGCGATGCTGAGCTGATGCCAGTGCAAAACTATGTTGCCGGAAAAGTTGAAGGTTACGACGCCACGTTTTACCTGGGGTCAAATTACGATAATTCGGTGCCCAAGGCCCTGATGGTGGACATGATTACCACCACCAAAAC
>JAYVEE010000451.1:0-2345 GCA_043749005.1 Polaromonas sp.
GACTGGAATGCCGCCCGAAGGGTCAGTCACAAAAGGCAGCCTTCCGATTGCCCGTTCGAGTCCTGTCAGAAGCCGTTCGTGGCATACAGTAACGCGACCATTGCGGATGTACGGGTTGCCGCTGACTGAAGCGACTGGTAAAGTGACAGGCTCCACTAGTTGTTTGACCAAATAGAAATAAGCGCATGCGCCTCTATTACATGACCCATCTGGAGACGGCTGAAAAATACATCCTACCCGAGTGCGGCCGTTGTCAAGCTAGTTGTCGCATTTGTTTTGATCATTCAGGCTGCTTTTTGTGTTCTCTTTGATTCCATATTCGGTGCTGTAGTTGGGTTCAGGTGCACTTCAACGATGCGATTCCAGTTGCGAGTCGAGCCCGACCAGCGGTTTGGATTGGCCTGACGTGCGCTGGCGTAAACCACCTCGCGGTTTTTGAGCATTGATTTATCCAGTCCTGCGTGACGCTGCTGTGGCGTCACAAATCGGATTGCGCTGTGGCGATGCTCATGGTTGTACCAGTGCACCAGATCTGTCACCCAGCGACGCGCATGCAGGAGGTCTTTGAACGGCTTCAGGGGCAGCTCTGGGCGGTATTTAAGCGTGCGAAACAGTGACTCGGAGTACGGGTTATCGTTGCTCACTGAAGGACGGCTACGTGATGCAGCGATGCCCAGACGTTGCATGGTTGCCAACATGGTTTCGCCCTTCATGGGCGAGCCGTTGTCAGAATGCACGGTGAGTTGGCCTTGAGGGATACCCAAGCGTGCGCAAATGTCGTGCAGCAAGCCAGAGGCCAACTCTGCGCTCTCGCGCTCGAACACCTGCCAGCCCACAATTTTGCGACTAAAAATGTCCACGAACAGATAGAGGTAAAAGTGCATGCCACGTACCGGCATGGGCAAATAGGTAATGTCCCAACAAAAGACCTGATCGGGCTGTGTGGCGACCAATGCGCGTGGCTTGCTGACCTTTCGCGGCACACGCTCAAAGCGTCTGTGAGTCATTTGGGCGGCCTCATGCAGCATGCGATACATCGTGGACTCGCTGGCCACATACTGGCCGGCATCAGCCAGACGGGGCACGATCTGGCTGGGTGGCAAGTCCTTGAACTCGCAGCTATTGAGCACTCGCATGACGCCATCGCGTTCGGCAAGACTGAGCTTGTTGGGCGGCGCGACTTCGGCGCGCAGCGCGCCCACACGGCGGTCACCAGCGAGCGAGCAGGATCGAGACCAGCGTTGTACGGTTCTGCAGCTCAATCCGATCTGTGCACAGGCGCGGGCCAAGCGTGCTCCGTCGTGCATGGCCTGGGCAATCAGGGGCAGCAATACTTGGCGCTGTTCGGTGGTGGTCATCAAACCTCGTCCGCCCACAGCGCCTGGAACTTTTTTTGCAGCACCAACAGAGCTGCCGCCTCTGCCAAGGCTTTGTCCTTGCGGCGCATTTGACGCTCCAGCAGGTCGTTTTTTGATTGCAATTCGCGCATAGCGCTGCGGCTATCACGCATCACCGGCTCGGCGCCCGAAAGGAAGGCTTCTCGCCAGGTTTGCAATTGATGGGCAAACAGGCCCTTCTCACGGCACCAGGCATGCAATGCTTCATCACGAAGTGCGTGGCTCTCGTTCAAAGCCTGTAGGCGCTCAGAGGGCCCCCATGCAAGGGCAGGTACGTCGCCTGGCAAGGGGTTTGCCCCATGGGGCAAACCCCTTGCCAACTTCGCGCTGCCTTGTAGCCAGCCTTTCAAAGTAGAAAGACAAATGTTCAACTCATCGGCAACGCTTTGCTGCGTGCGATTTCCGCGCTCACGCAACTTGCGTAACGCTTGTTCTTTGAATTCTCGGGATTGTGGTGTTCGGTTCATGTTTATCGCTCCAGCGGATCATCCGCCTTGAAAAAAGGAGGCGACAACTAGTCTGACACAGGGGGCCATCCACCCTCCTGTATCCATATAAAAAACATTTGCGATTTTTCGAGCTATTGGGATGGTTACGTGGCCATGAATCAATGCACGCGCATTTTCTACGGTGTTTCTATTATTTTTAGAAATGCCTTCATTGGACCATAGGTTGATTTGACGATCACGCTCGGAAAAGGTTTTATCAATCTGCCTCCAGTCTTCAAATGGGAAATCGGCATGAATAATATATGCGTCCGGCCAACACACATTGCGGGACAGCTGATATCTAGAGATAGTGTGCGTGATGAACATCATGCACGCCATTGCGAGCGAGACTCGCACCACCCAGCGCCCTAAGCGGCGTTTGTACAGCCCGGAACTCAAACTGCAAGTTGTTGGAGCCTGCGCTCAGCCCGGAGCATCCATCGCCGGCGTGGCCCTGCAG
>JAYVEE010000452.1:0-2338 GCA_043749005.1 Polaromonas sp.
CCGCCGAGCCCAAGGCCAAGCTAACGTCCGCAGCGGGAACATCAGGTGGCGGCACCGGCAGCAGCTCGTTGCCTTTTGAGCTGCGCCAGGTTGCTCAAAAATACCCAGTGACGCTTTACACAGGTGAAAACTGCGGCCCCTGCCAGTCGGCGCGCTCGATGTTGATCACCCGCGGCGTTCCGTTTTCTGAGAAAACCGTCTCAACAATAGAAGACAGCCAAGCCCTGCAACGACTAAGCGGTGAAAACTCGTTGCCCTTTGCCACAATCGGTGGCCAGCAGCTCAAAGGCTTTTCAGATTCGGAGTGGACTCAATTTTTAAACGCGGCAGGTTACCCATCTGCTTCGGTATTGCCATCAACTTATCGGCAGCCAGCCGCAACGTCGTTGGTAGTTATTGCAGCTGCACCACCCACGGTAACTGCACCGCCTCGGGCGGCTGCACAAGCACCTCAATCCACGCCAGCAGCGACTAATCCTTCAGGCATTCGCTTCTGAAGGTCGTTTTTAAAACGTCAGCGTTTTGACACCAGCAGCGGTAGCCAGCAGACAAACGTTGGCTTTTTGAAATGCAAAGATGCCAACTGTCACCACACCTGGCCAGTTATTGACCTCTGCTTCAAACGCTAGGGGGTCGACAATCTTCAAACCTGTCACATCAAGAATGTGCTGGCCGTTGTCTGTGACCAGCGGCACACCATCTTTCATGCGCAAGCTAGCCACGCCGCCCTTCGTTTCAAACTGTCGCACAATGCGCTTCGCTGCCATCGGGATTACTTCTAACGGTAGCGGGAATGCGCCCAGAGTTGCGACCAGTTTGGACTCATCAGCAATACACACAAACTTCTTTGCAAGAGCCGCCACGATTTTTTCACGCGTCAGGGCCGCACCGCCACCCTTGATCATGTAACCCATGTGGTCAATTTCGTCTGCACCGTCGATGTAAACCGCCAGTTCATCGACTTCGGTTGCGTCAAACACGGTGATACCAATCGCCTGCAAACGCTCGGTTGAGGCAATAGAGCTGGACACCGCTCCCCTGATCTGTCCCGCCATCGCCCCAAGCGCATCAATGAATTTGTTGACGGTAGAACCCGTGCCTACGCCCACAATGCTGCCGGGTTGTACATAGGCCAATGCGGCTTGGCCGACCAGCGTTTTAAGTTCGTCTTGTGTCATGGGTTTGAATAGCTAAGGTTTGCGACAATGTCAGGAGTTAAATTAAGAAAAACAAATTATCCAATGGCATTAAACCCTTACGCTTTGGCTCGCCCCTTTTTATTTGGCCTGGATGCCGAAACCGCCCACGATCTGACGATGGCCAGTTTGGCCCGCTCACAGGGCACGCCTTTGTCCTTAGCCTATCGCAGCACGCGTGTAGACGATCCGTTGGAGTTGGTAGGCTTGAAGTTTGCCAACCGGGTGGGCCTGGCCGCAGGGCTGGACAAAAACGCTCGCTGCATTGATGGTCTGGCTGCCATGGGGTTTGGATTTATTGAAGTCGGTACCGTTACCCCAAAACCGCAATCGGGCAATCCCAAGCCGCGGATGTTTCGTCTGCCAAAAGCCAATGCGCTTATTAACCGCCTGGGACTTAATAATGACGGGCTGGACGCATTTATTGCCAATGTGCAGTGCGCTTCTTTCCGAAATACCAAAAGCTTGGAAAAAAAACTGCCTATGCTGTTGGGATTGAACATAGGGAAAAATGCAGTCACGCCGATGGCTGATGCGACCGACGACTACCTAATGTGTCTGGACGGCGTCTATGCACATGCTGATTACGTCACCATCAATATCTCGAGCCCCAACACCAAAAATCTTCGCGATTTGCAAGCCGATGAAGCGCTTGACGCACTACTGGGCGCGATGGCAAAACGGCGCGAGTCGCTCGCTCAAAAACATGGCCGGCGCGTGCCTTTTTTCGTGAAAATTGCGCCTGATCTCGACAGTGCCCAAATTGGGGTCATTACAGACACCATGCAGCGTTACGCTGAAATGGATGCTGCCGCCAGTAGTCTGGGCTGGGGTTTGTTGGCAACAAACACCACCATCAGCAGGGAGGCGGTGGCCGGACTACCGCATGCCACTGAAGCAGGCGGTCTTTCTGGCACGCCTGTTTTGCATTCCAGCAATCACGTTATTTATCAGCTTCGCAAGGCGCTTGGCAAACAGTTTCCCATTATTGGCGTGGGTGGCATTCTCAGCGCAGAAGATGCTGTCAGCAAAATTGATGCTGGCGCTGACGTCGTGCAGATTTACACCGGATTGATCTACAAAGGACCAAACCTGATCAGCCAATCGGCCCTAGCCATTAAAAAACATTCGGCTTTGTAGAA